>DAFR01000028.1:0-479 GCA_002497965.1 Methanomicrobiaceae archaeon UBA436
CGTTTCTGCCTCGCACCCCTGCTCCAGCCAGGATAGACCGCAGCGGTGTTCTCCAAAAAGAGAGCGTTCGGCTGAGATACGGAGATAGAGACGGGGATGATCTCGCCCTCCGCGGCGTTTGCTGTCTTCCTCGCGCTTGCAGGATCCGCAGCCGCGNNNCGCTAACCCGGCTTTCAGGAGCCCAAGCGCACCTCTTTCAGCCGTCGCTCAATACGAGCCCCATGCGACCCCATCCAGTAGAGTTTCCGGCAGGCTGGGCACCACCAGAACTCCCTTTCCGGGGGCGAGGACGGTGCGTATGGGGTCTCCCGGATCTCACGCCGCGTTGCCGGTCGAAGGCGCGTGTTGCAGAGCGAACAGCGACTCATCCTGACCTCCGGCTCGATCAGACCGGCGTCGGCAAGTTGCCGGATCTGTGACATGATATCTTCAGAAGCGATGTAGACCGCCTGCTCCCCGCCCCGGCGCGCGAGTTCACG
>DAFR01000028.1:556-6063 GCA_002497965.1 Methanomicrobiaceae archaeon UBA436
TGTCATACCCCATGAACCGGAGGTAGCGCGTCAGCGTCCCGAGCATCCTGTCGGTCAGGAAACGGCGTTCACCGGATCTCCGAGACATACTCTATGCGCCCCCCGCATCTCGTGCAGGAATGCCCTTCAAGCCCCCGTATCCGTATGGCGTAGCCCGCCCGCTCGATGATAAGGTTTCCGCAGGATGGGCAGTAGGTGCTCTCGTAAGGGTGGCCTCCGACGTTTCCCAGGTATGGGTAGTTGATCCCGAGTTCTTTTGCCCGTTCGTAAATCTTCTCCAGCGTCCTGACCGGTGTCGGCCAGACATCCAGCATCCTGTATTCAGGGTGGAACCGGGTGAAGTGCATCGGCGTGTCGGGTCCGAGGTTCTCAAGCACCCACCGGATGAGCCCCTCCATCTCCTCCATAGAGTCGTTCTGGCCCGGGATGACAAGTGTAACCGTCTCGATATGCATACCGAGTTCCTTTGCAAGCAACGTTGCGTCCAGGACAGGCTGAAGCCTCCCGCCGCAGACCTTCCGGTAGAAGGCATCAGAAAACGATTTGATGTCAACACGGAAGGCGTTGAGCATACCGGCGAGGTCGCGCAACCCCTCCTCGGTGATGTAGCCGTTCGTGACATAGACCGTTCCAAGACCCTTCTGCCGTGCAAGCGCTCCCATCTCAAGCGGATACTCGTGCCATATGGTGGGCTCATTGTATGTCCAGGCGATGCTTGCAGAACCAGACGCAATCGCCCGCTCCACTCCCATCTCGGGGCTGATATCCCTGAACCCTCCCATCTCCAGAGTTTGCTGGGAGATCTGCCAGTTCTGGCAGTGCACACAGTGGAAGTTGCAGCCAACGCTGCCAAGCGAGTAAGAGAGGCTCCCCGGCAGGAAATGATACAGCGGTTTCTTCTCAATGGGATCGACCGCTTCAGCGATCACCTTGCCGAATGTGGCGGCATACAGCGTGCCGCCGCGGTTGATGCGGACACCGCAGATACCATGCTTCCCATCTTTAATGGTGCACCTGTGGGCGCAGAGCGAGCACCTGACGGTGTTATCCTCCAGTTTCTGGTAGAGTCGCGCCTCATGCATATGATCTCCCCCTGTCGGGAAGCATGATAGTTATTGCGGGAGGTGCCGCCTATCCACCTCTCCATCCTCTCTGTCATACTCGACAACCAGGGCGCCGCGATACCCGCAACGCTTGCAGCGGTAGAGAGAACCGATGTATCCTCCGGTAACCGGCCATACATCGGTTGAGTTGCAGACCGGGCAGTGCAGCATCTTCACAACAGGTATATGAGTGATATCCGGGTAATAATAGGGTGGGATGAAGAAGATCGTTATATCTCTGGGCGGCTCGATTCTGGTCCCCTCGCTTGAATCGAACAATATCGCTCGATACGTATCCGTTCTGAAGAAGATCTCCGGGATATGCCGGCTGTTCATTGTTGTCGGCGGTGGCGGGGAGGCGCGCAGGTACATCGGGGTCGCTCGCGGCCTTGGCGCCGGCGAGGCAGCGGCGGACGAACTCGGCATCATGGTGACCAGGCTGAACGCGCGTCTTCTCATCGCCGGTCTCGGCGAGGCGGCCTACCCGCGTGTTGCCGAGAACTACACAGAGGCGCTTGAGTTCGCGCTGAGCGGAAAGATCGTGGTCATGGGCGGGATCACTCCTGCACAGACGACTGACGCCGTATCGGCGGTGCTTGCCGAGAGCGTTGGTGCCGACCTCCTCATCAACGCCACGTCGATCGACGGGATATACAGCGCCGACCCGAAGAAAGATGCCAGTGCGGTGAGGCACGAACGCCTCACTCCGCGAGAACTCCTGGAGATCCTCACAGCAAACAGAATGAACGCGGGCGCCAACACCGTTCTCGATATCGTGGCCGGGAAAGTTATCGAACGCTCCGGGATCCCTCTTCTGGTGATCGACGGCCGTGAACCGGATAACCTCTACCGGGCGATCGCGGAGGGCGCGTTTCTCGGCACCATAGTCTCAAAAGAGGGTGCAGAACCCCGGCCGGCCTGAATTCACAGGAAAAAACTCCCCTCCAGCGATCCGATGGAAGCAAAAAGGATTCTAAACCCAACTAGACAGGGAACCTGGAGATGATCTGCCTTGCCGCCAGAAAGAACCCGATTACCGCAGAGAGAGTCTGCAGCGCAAAGGAGAGGTTCTCTTTCCAGGTTCAAACCCCTCTTAATGATCGATACCACGTTTCTTGAGTTCATCAGACTTCTTCTTCGAGCATGCCTCACATCGAAACTCTGGCGCCGGGTCGCTGGTTCTGTCGTAGTTCTTTGCCCTGACGAGGCGGTAACCCCGGGCAACCCTGCCGCAGTCCACGCACCTGATATCGTCTCTCACCTCCCACTGTGCGGCGAGGGTCTCGGAGGTGAAGATAAACCGATCGACCCAGAAGAAGATGAGACCTCCCACCAGGTTGGCGATTATCGTCGCGACAAGCGCCCCAAGGCTGCCGAGCAACGCAAGCACCCCGGCCAGGATCGGCGTCGAGAGTTGCCACCGGACGAGATACAGGCCGTATCGTTTAAAATTAATTTCCACGGATAATATTCAACCCCCTGAGTCATAAATCCTGGCGGGGACGACCTTGGGAGAGCACCAGGATCCGGCGAGTCAGGCTCTTGTGCACCCGCTGCTCGTGCTCCTGCAGGATGGTGAAATAGCAGGCGGCGATAGACGTTATGTCACGGTTCGTCACAACGACCGCGCGCCGCCCCGGCCGGAGGATCCGCCGGATCTCCGCAAGCGACCCGTCGTACAACTGATCCATGCTCTCTGCGCGGACCCTGACCGACTGGCCGTAGGGTAGATCTGTCACAACGGCGTCGATAGCACTGTCACGGATGGGGACTGCCGCGGCATCTGCAACCATCACATCCAAGCCAGGGAGGTTGCACCTGCAGCCCTCGATCATCTCGGGGTCGAAGTCACTCCCAAGTATCCGGGCACCTACCTCCCTCGCCTCAAGGAGGATCCCGCCTGTGCCGCAGAAAGGGTCAAAGAGCCGTTCACTTGGCGCGACAAGAGAGATATTGACGAGCGCCCTGGCTATCCGGGGCATCATCACGCCAGGGTGGAAGAACGGCCGACGCGTGGGGTTCCGGGCCTCAAACGCCCCCCGGTCGATCCTGAAAATTACGCGGCCGAAGTAACAGCGATCACCGGAGACGATGGCACGGTACTCTTCGACGGGGTTGCGCAGCGAGACCGGCCCGGTGATCAGGCTCCCGATCAGCCGCTCGGCCTCATGGCTAGATATGTCCATACGCGCCCCCTGAACGGTCTTCACCCTGCCGGCAAACGGTCGTGTGGTCGTGAGGCCAAGGTCCCGAAGCAGACCCTCAAACGCTGCAGCCGTAGGTTCGCACTCGCCGAGATACTCCATAACCACGTGCGTCAGGGAAAGCCGTCTGGTAGCCTCCGGGTCAGGGCATTCCGCGACCGCAACCTGCGTCCGCCGGGAGAACACCCTGCCCACGCACTCGAGCTCCGCGACCGGCAGATCAGGGTGCTCACCGGAGAGTTCGAAGAGCAGCTTCATCCTAACGATATTGGGCTGGATTGAGATAAAATTGGAGTAGACGCACAAAAGATCGGGTCACGATGGGGGATCTTACCCATGCCGCCAGGGCATGGCAACAGAATCAGTCGGTCCTGAGCGGGCCAATAGAATTACCAGGATCACCAGAGACCGCTCTCACTTTACCGTCTCTTTCATCCGGTCGACAACATCGTGGAAGAAGCCCTTGCCCTTCTTCGCGCCCTTCACAGAAGAGGGTTTGTGCCCCTCCACTTCGAGCAGACGCTCATACAACTCCCGCTCCTCGTCCGTCAAGCGCTCGGGGATGACGATCCTCACCCGCACCAGTAGATCCCCGGGCTTTGTCTGCCAGCGCACACCCTCCCCGCGTATCCTGAGCCGGGTATCATGCTGCACGCCGGCCGGGACGCTGAGACTGACCGTGCGGCCGTCGATCGTCTGCACCTCCACCTCGGAGCCCAGCGCCGCCTGTGCAGGGGTGATATCGACAGTGGTCTCCAGGTCGTCGCCACGACGGGTGAACGCCCTGTTCGGTGCGACGGTGATCTCCACGTAAAGGTCGCCCGGCGGCGCACCGTAGTCACCAAAGTCGCCGTAGCCCTCCATCCGGAGACGCATGCCCGTATCCACGCCCGGCGGGATCCGGACCTTCACCGTCCGCCGGACACGCCGGTGGCCGGTGCCATTGCATGCCCTGCACCGGGTCTCCGGAACCCTCCCCCGACCATTGCAGGCGCTGCAGGTGCTCATCCGTACGAAGTTCCCGAAGAGAGACTGGCTCATCTGCCGCATCTGGCCGGTGCCGCCACAGGTCGGACAGGTAACGGTCTTCTTCGTCTCGCTCCCGGTTCCATCGCACTCGAGGCAGGGCTCGACATGTTCTACTTCGACCTCCTTCTCCGTCCCGAAGACCGCCTCATCTAGCGTGATCCGCAACTTCACCAGGATGTCCGCACCCGGCCGCGGGCCAGTATGCTGCCTCCCCCCGCCTGCAAACCCGCCGCCAAAGAAGGTCTCAAAGATATCCCCGAACCCGGAGAAGTCAGCGCTGAACCCGCTGGAATATCCACCACCGGAGTATGAACCGCGGGAAGCGCTGCTGTAGGCCTCGTGCCCCATACGGTCGTACTGGGCGCGTTTCTCGGGGTCGGAGAGGACACTGTAAGCCTCGTTGATCTTCTTGAAACGCTCTTCGGCCCCCGGCTCTTTACAGACGTCTGGGTGATACTTTCGTGCAAGGTTCCGGTAGGCTTTCTTGATCTCCTTATCGTCGGCGTCGCGTGAAACGCCGAGGGTATCATAGTAGCTTTCCGGACCCATTCCTCTCACTCTTTGACTTCGTAATCAGCATCGACGACGTTGTCATCCTTCCCCGCGGCAGTCCCCGCCTGCGCACGCTGGTACACCTTTGTCGTGAATGCATATACCGCTTCGGTCAGGGCATCCATCTTCTGCCGGATCGCCTCGGTGTCGTCACCCTCGAGAGCCTTCTTGAGATCGGCGATCGCACTCTCAATCCTCTCCCTGTCAGAGGTCTCGATGGTCTCCTTTGCATCCTTGATCGCCCGCTCCGCAGTGAAGATCGCGGTATCAGCGGCATTGCGCAGCTCAATCTCCTCGCGCTTCTTCCGGTCTTCCTCCTCAAACCTCCTGGCCTCGTCCATCATCCGCTGGATCTCCGCTTCGGATGGGCGGGAGTCCTGCGGTTTGATGGTGATCGACTGCTCGTTCCCGGTACCGAGGTCCTTTGCAGAGACATGGACAATGCCGTTTGCATCGATATCGAAGGTCACCTCGATCTGCGGGATGCCACGAGGCGCGGGCGGAATCCCTGTCAGCTGGAACCGGCCAAGTGTAAAGTTATCCTTCGCGAGCGCCCGCTCGCCCTGCACCACATGGATCTCGACCGATGTCTGCCCATCGGCGGCGGTCGAGAAGATCT
>DAFR01000028.1:6143-11829 GCA_002497965.1 Methanomicrobiaceae archaeon UBA436
AGGACATCTTTAGTCTCCCCGGTGAGTACGCCTGCCTGGATAGCAGCACCCAGTGCAACACACTCGTCTGGATTGATACCTTTGTCAGGCTCCTTGTTGAGGATCTTTCTCACAGTCTCCTGGACCAGCGGAACCCTGGTCGACCCCCCTACAAGGAGAACGTGATCGATATCTTCCTGGCTCAGTTTGGCATCGGCCAGAGCCTGTTTCACCGGTCCGATGGTCGAGTCCACCAGGTCGGCGATGAGACTCTCAAACTTCGCGCGGGTGAGATCGATGTCCAGGAATTTAGGGCCGCTCTCCGTGGTGGTGATGTAGGGGAGGTTGATGTTGGTCTTCTGGACGGTTGAGAGTTCGATCTTTGCGTTCTCGGCCGCATCACGCAGACGCTGCATGGCAACCCGGTCTTTTCGGAGATCGATTCCTTCCTTCTTCCGGAACTCCTCGACCAGGTAGTCGACTATCCTTTTGTCAAAGTCGTCGCCACCGAGATGGTTTATGCCAGCGGTCGCCTTGACCTCAAAGACGCCATCCCCGAGCTGGAGGATGGATACATCAAAGGTGCCACCTCCCAGGTCGTAGACGAGCACCGTTGCCTCCTCCTCCCTGTCGATACCGTAAGCAAGAGCGCTTGCGGTCGGTTCGTTGATGATCCGGAGCACCTCGAGGCCTGCGATCTTCCCTGCGTCTTTGGTCGCCTGCCGCTGGGCATCGTTGAAGTAGGCGGGCACCGTGATGACCGCTTTTGTAATCTTTTCACCCAGGTACTGTTCCGCATCCACCTTCAACTTCTGGAGGATCATCGCGGAGATCTCCTGCGGGCTGTAGGTTTTGTCCCCGATGGTGACCTTCTCGCTTGTGCCCATCTTGCGCTTGATCGACTGGATGGTGCGTTCCGGGTTAGTGATCGCCTGCCGTTTTGCTGCGCTGCCGACCAGTCTCTCCCCGTCTTTTGTGAACGCCACGACCGAGGGGGTGGTCCTGCCGCCTTCCGCGTTGGGTATGACCGTCGGCCGCCCGCCTTCCATGATCGCCATGCATGAGTTGGTTGTTCCAAGATCGATGCCAATGACCTTCTCTGAAACCATGTGGTTATTCCTCCTTTCCTTTAGACACTACAACTTTTGCGCATCTGATGACCTTATCCTGCATGCAGTAGCCGCGAACGACCTCCTCGATCACGCTGCCCTCCTCCGCCTCCGACGGGACGCAGGCGATAGCCTCCTGGCATTCCGGGTCAAAAGGTCGGTTGAGGCACTCGATAGGCTTGATACCGTGCCGTTCCAGGATGTCTATAAGGAGTTTTTGTATCTGCTGCATACCTTCTCCAAGACCGCCAGCCTCGGCTTTCTCCGCCCGCTCGAAGTTGTCCACAACTTCGAGCAACTCGACCGCGAGATCCTCGATGGCAAGCCTCGCCAGGTTCTCAAGTTCACGGGCCATCCTTTTGCGGTAGTTCTCAAAATCTGCTGCAAGCCGGAGATACCGGTTGTTAAGGTCATCGTATGCCGATTTCAGTTCATCATATGACGTTTGCACCTCTTCACGCTCTCGAGATGCCGCATCCGCCTTTTCTGCAAGAGCCTGTTGCTCCCCAGGTGGTTTGGATGTATCTTCCTTCATACGCCTAACCTGCTTTTAAAAAGTATCATGTGTTTATTATTTATTGTAATGGGGTTCTATATATTATTAACTGTCAGTGCGGGCATTTATCCCCTCTCATTTGTCTAATTTACGATCAGACGCAAATCCACAGAAATTCTTCCGGTAGGATAAAAATCTTCCGGGAAGGGATCGCCATATTTGCCAACAGGTTTTGCGGCTAGCGCCAGATATATCTCTCCACCCCGCTTACGTGTAACCATGAAATGGGCACTGCTGTCTGTCTGGGACAAGACAGGCATCGTCGATCTCGCAAAGGTGCTCATCGAGCACGATTACCGTATCCTGAGTTCGGGAGGAACCGGGGCGGCGCTGGATAAGGCGGGGATCCCGTTCACCGATGTATCCACCTATACCGGTTCTCCCGAGATGATGGATGGCAGGGTCAAGACCCTCCATCCAAAGATTCACGGCGGGATCCTGGGACGCCGGGGTATCGACGACGCTCAGATGCAGGAACACGGCATAGAGCCTATCGACCTCGTCGTGGTGAACCTCTATCCCTTCGAGGCTATGAGCGGGAAGGGGCTCCCGATCGATAAGGTGATCGAGTACATCGATATCGGCGGCCCGGCGATGGTGCGGGCGGCGGCAAAGAACCACAGATACGTTGCCGTGGTGGTGGATCCCGCTGATTACGACAAAGTTGCAGAGGCCATCAGGAGAGGCGGTTTCACAGCCGAAGAGCGCCTGAACCTCGCTGCAAAGGCGTTCGCCCGAACCGCAGCCTACGACGGAGCGATCTCAAACTACTTCACCGGCATCGGCCGGCCATTCCCGACGATTCTCACTCTCCAACACAGGGAAGGTAGAACGCTGCGTTACGGCGAAAATCCCCATCAGGCGGCAGCGGTCTACGGGGAAGCGGGTATCGCCGGCGAAGAGCCGCTCCAGGGCAGGCAGATGTCATACAACAATTATCTGGACGTTAATGCAGCGGTCGGGCTGCTCCGGGAGTTTAATTATGGGTGTGCTGCTGTCATAGTCAAGCACAACAACCCCTGTGGTGTGGCTATCGGGAACGGACTCCTTGAGACTTATATCGCCGCACGGGAGGTTGATCCAGTCTCAGCCTATGGTTCGATCGTCGCCGTGAACCGGGAGGTGACGGAGGATGTTGCCCGCGAGATCACAAAGACGTTCGTCGAAGTTCTGATCGCTCCATCCTACACCACTGGCGCGCTTGAGATTATGAAGGCCAAGGAAAATATGCGGGTGCTCCGGCTTCCCGACCCTGTCATCCAGGATGAGATCCGGAGCATCGATGGCGGCATCCTGGTCCAGCGCACAGAACCATACCGGGAGAACTGGCGGGTCGTGAGCGAGCGGGAACCAACGGCCCATGAGATGCTGGCAATGGAACTCGCCTGGAAGGTCTGCAAACACACGAAGAGTAACGCCATCGTATTCGCCGACGAGAAAGCGGTCATCGGGATCGGAGCCGGGCAGATGAACCGGGTCGAGTCAGCGGAGATCGCGGTCAGGAAGGCCCGAAAATCCCTTGCTGGATCGGCGGTGGCATCAGATGCATTCCTCCCGTTCCCCGATACGCTGGAGGTTGCAGCGGCGGCAGGGGCGACCGCGCTCGTCCAGCCTGGAGGGTCAATCCGCGACCAGGAGGTCATCGACGCGGCGAACAGGCTCAACGTCGCGATGGTCTTCACCGGGGTTCGCCACTTCAGGCACTAAAAACCTTTTTTATCGTCAGTGTGTTATTTACATCCTTTACCGCATCAGGCTGGAGACCTGCCAGACGCTCGATGCCCCTGGATGGCTTACCCTGACCCTAAACAGACTTATTTTGATCACTAGGTCCCGTCCGCCATTTTCCGATCTCATCCCTCCTGCTTCCTATTCCTGATTGCCGCTTAGAATCAAACCGACACTTTTATTTCACCTAGTGTCCAATTGATCACCATGAGTTGGATCCGGCGAATCAAGCGTGGAAACCAGGTCTACCTCTATGAGGTTACCAGCATATGGGAAGACGGTCGACCAAAACAGAAAATGATCCGGTATCTCGGCGTCGAGAGCGACCAGGAGAAGGTTCCAAAACCCAAGACCAAACGGATGCACCCCGAACGCATCTACCCCCTCCAGAGCCTGGTAGCAGGAGATGTCATGCTCCTCTGGCAGATTGCAGAGTCGCTCAACATCGTCAACACAATTGACCGTTACGTCATGGGTCTGGAGGACATCGAAGGACCTTCCCCCGGCAAGTATCTGCTGAGCTGGGCGATCAACCGTATTCTTGACCCTGAGAGTGCAACCCAACTGGATGCATGGGTGCGCTCAACCGTCCTCCCGGACATCCTTGGAATGGAACCAACTGACTTCACAAAAGACGCCTATCTTCGTTCGCTTGACGCCATCTGTTCTCAATCCCGTAAAACAGGACGGATCCAGAGCCACATTCCGACGATCGAGGTGGAACTATACCAGCGCTGGCGTCAACTCCATCCTCTCCCTGTCCAGAACCCCGAAACCATCGCCTTTGATCTCACCCCAATTCCAACTTACGGCACAGAGTGTCCTCTGATAGAGCCTGGAAGTGAGACCCATGAGACACACCTAAACCAGCTAAATCTCTCGGTGATGACTTCGTTCTTTGATTCCTACCCCATCTCACACTTTGTTCATCCTGGGAGTTTCCACTCGATCACCACTGTCCCGGATCTGATGATCCGGTTGAACGACCTGATGACTGCCCCGGGAACGATCGTCTGGGACCGGGGCTACACCAGCAACGCCGAGATCGGGTGTGTCGAGGATGAGGGCTGGAAACTCATCTGTGGTGTTGCTAAACGAACAAAGGAGGTTCGAGATCTTCTCTCTGTAACAGAACCTCCGGTGGACCCGTATCATCTGGTCCCGACCCAGTGTATGCATATCTACGCGCAGAAGGTCGATACCCCGCTGTTCGGGAGGAAGGGGTCGGTTGTGGTCTACCTGAATGCTGAACGACGGTTTCGGGAGATGGAGGCCCGAAACGGTATGATCTTCAAGATCCAGCAGGAACTGGCTGAACTTCAGAAAACCTGTAGCAGACTTGGCCGGGATACTGTCATCGAGAAGGTTGACCGGATCGTGCCGAAAGCATACCGGAAATTCTTCCGGATCTCTGTGGATGACGGTGAGAAGGGTGTATCTCTTGTCTGGGAAGTGAACGATGTGGCCAGAGTCGAGGCTGAACGGATGGATGGCAAGTATCTGCTGTATGCCTCGGATCCATCTCTCTCTGCGGCCGATGTTGTTCGGATCTACTTTGAGAAGGATTACGTCGAGAAGGTGTTTCGGGATCTCAAGACGTTTGAGGAGGTTGCACCGATACGACACCGGCGTGAGTCCAGGGTTCTTGGGGTTATCTTTGTCTGCACGCTTGCGCTCCGGTTGAAGACGGCGTTACGGGTGATGCTGGAGACTGAAGGGAAGAAGGAGATGAGTGCTGAGGAATTGCTGAAGAAACTTGGTCGGGTCCATAGAGTGGACCTCCAGAAAGATACTGAACGGGAGATCTGGTATACGGGGCTTCAGAAGAAGACGCAGGCAGTTCTGGAGAGAATCGGGATGAGGGGCATCTTCGGAACGAATGTTCGAGAAACCTAGTGATCATAGGTGCGCTGTTTAGGCCAGGAGCACCTTGAACCCCGACCCCTTTATTTCGACTGGAACCTGGAGGGATGATGGTTAGGTGGTGAAGACCCTGTAGCCCGATACCATGTAGAGTTCAACGACCTAAGGGATGAAACAGAGGAACAAAAGAATACATTTTTATATTCTTACTAAGAGAGCTACAAATGAATATCGTCATCAGTTTTACAGACGATACACCAGGTTGTATCGTCATCACTCTCCACTGGAAATGAAAGGGTGGGGTCCAGGGAAAAACCACCTTTTAAATGCTCTTTAAGGAGATCACATTTGGCTCCCAGAAGCGGGCAGTCAGCCTGAGATCCCGGGGTTTGGTTTTCCAATGGAAACAAAGGGGTTATCTTCTAACAGGACGATCGTATTAAGAGTTCTC
>DAFR01000142.1:0-6302 GCA_002497965.1 Methanomicrobiaceae archaeon UBA436
GACGATTCCCTCGCCCTTCATCAGGTCGGAGAGCTGCTGTATGATGTACTGCGGCCGCAGGCGATCGTCGTCGCGGTAAGCCGGCGGGAACTGCGCCTTCCAGGTGCCCGTCCGGTTCACCCAGTTCGCCGTATCGCCGCGCTTCTTCATCCGCGCAAGCATCGCCCGGAGCACCCTCCCGACATCCCCGACGATCGGTAAATCGACCTTCTTGTTCTTCCCAATCTCGGCCGGGTCGATATCGATATGGATGATCCGGGCGTTCGGGGCGAAGGCCTCGATCTTGCCTGTAACCCGGTCATCGAACCGCACCCCGATTGCCACCAGGAGATCGCACTCCGTGACAGCGAAGTTTGCGGCCGCGGTGCCGTGCATACCGAGCATCCCCAGGTTGAGGGGGTGGTCTCCCGGGATGGCGCCAAGCCCCATAAGGGTGGTAGTCACCGGTATGGCGGCGGTCTCGATAAACTCACGGAGTTCGGCTGAGGCGCCGGAGAGGATCACGCCCCCACCGGCGTAGACGAGCGGCCGCTCCGCCTCCGCGATCAGGTCAACCGCCTTGTCTATCTGGCGGACGTGCCCCTCATACGTGGGCTGGTAGCCCCGAAGCGAGATCGCCGCCGGCGGCGAGGATGCCTCATCCACCTCGCCCGTGCTGACGTCTTTTGGGAGATCGATCAGCACCGGGCCGGGCCGGCCTGTGCCGGCGATGTAGAACGCCTCCTTTACAACGCGGTCGATATCGGCGGCGTTCTTCACCAGGTAGTTGTGCTTCGTGATCGGCATCGTGATCCCGGTGATGTCCGACTCCTGGAAAGCGTCGTTACCCAGGAGTGCTGTGGGCACCTGGCCGGTGAGGGCGACGATCGGGATGGAGTCCATGTAGGCCGTCGCTATACCGGTTACAAGGTTGCAGGCGCCGGGGCCTGAGGTGGCAAGGCATACACCTACGCGGCCGCTTGCACGCGCGTAGCCATCGGCCGCGTGCGCCGCTGCCTGCTCATGCCTTACCAGAATGTGCCGGATCGACGAGTCGTAGAGTTCATCGTAGATCGGCAACACAACGCCGCCGGGGTAGCCGAATATGGTATCCACCCCTTCACGCTGCAGCGCTTCTATCAGAGTCCTGGCTCCGGTCTTCATGCTCCTTCCCTGAGTAATCTGTTCATACCAGTGATAACCGCTTCGACGCTTGCCATGATTATGTCTGTCCGGGCGCCGCGGGAGGTGACGCTCTTTCCGTCCCTGCTCAGTTTCACGGAGACGTCAACGAGGGCGTCTGTGCCGCCGGTTATGGCGTCGACACGGTATTCATCAAGCCGTACATCCCCGACATCCGCGACCGATCGCTGGAGCGCGCGGATGGCTGCATCCACGGGGCCGTTCCCGACCGCGGCACCGGTGATCTCCTCGCCGTTGACGAGCATCGTGACGGAGGCGGTGGGCATGGCGTTGCTCCCGGAGACTATGGTGAACTGCCGCAGTTCGAGGCAGGGTTTGAACTCGATCTCCATGACGGTGTCGGCGATCGTCATGATGTCGGCGTCGGTGATCCGCGTTCCGGCGTCCCCCATCCGTTTGATCCTTGCGACGATCTCAGCAAGCTGCGCGGGATTGGGGTTATAGCCCATGTCGTGGAGCGCGGCCTCGACCGCTGCAGACCCCGAGTGTTTCCCGAGGACTATGCGCCTCCTCCTTCCCACCCTCTCGGGTTTAAGGGGTTCGTAGGTGCTTGCGTCCCGCATAACGCCGTGGGCGTGGATCCCGCTCTCGTGGGTGAACGCCATCTCGCCTACGATGGGTTTGTTGGTCGGCAGCGGCACCCCGGTCAGACGGGCGACGTGGGTCGAGAGGGGGTAGAGTTCGCTGGTCACGATCCCGGTGTCAACGCCGTAGAGGACCTCGAGCGCCATCACCAGTTCTTCGAGGGCGGTGTTCCCCGCCCGTTCGCCGAGGCCGTTGACGGTGACGTGGGCGGCGGATGCTCCGGCACGCAGGGCGGCGACGGTGTTTGCGAGCGCAAACCCGAGGTCGTCGTGGCAGTGGATGGAGAGCGGGGCAAACAGGAGCGGCGGGATGATCTCGGCCGCTCTTTCGGGTGTGAGGAGCCCGACGGTGTCGCAGAAGCAGAGCCGGTCTGCGCCGCGTTCGACTCCTTCCCGGAAGATCTCTGCCAGGAACGTCTGGTCGGCGCGGGATGCGTCTTCTCCGGAGAGTTCGACGATCAGTCCGCGCTCTTTTGCGTACTCGACGCTGCTCCAGGCCATCTCACAGACCTGTTCGCGGGTCTTGCGGAGTTTCTTGCTGATGTGGAGGTCGCTCACCGGGATTACCAGGTGGACGGAGTCTGCCCCGGCGTCGGCGGCGAGGTCGATGTCCGCCGGCAGCGCCCGGACGTAGGTGCAGGTCTCGGCTTTGAGCCCGGCGTCTGCGATCAGGCGGATGGATTCACGCTCTCCGGCGGATGCGGCTGCGGAGCCTGCTTCGATGACGTGGACACCGATACCGGCAAGGTGGGCTGCAATCTCAACCTTCTCGGCCGGCGTCAGGCTGACACCTGGTGTCTGCTCGCCGTCCCGTAACGTGGTATCAAAAAAGCGGATCGGTTCAGCAAATAAAACAATCACTCATAGTGGTTTCCACCGGATCATGGTTGGCGGCGAGGGAACTTAAAGGTTGGGCAGGGTTTGAGGCTCTCGAGGCCGGTGTGTCCGGGGGGGTGGCTCGACGAATACCGCTCAACGGGTGAGACGCGGAGACCGGGGAGGGGATATCCCTTCGATACGGTGTCATGGGAGAGCAGCCCCTCCCCCGGGTTCAAGTGAGAGACTCCTTGAAGATCCTGTCTCCCCCCCGTGGCACGGCCATCGGGCCAATCGCCATGCACTGCCCGCCCCCGGTGAAGGGGGCGGGCAGGCGAAAGACGTTCATCCAGCATGAAGAAGAAAGAAGAGGAGATGGTGGAGGAAAGAGCGCGGGACTTGCTTGAACGATACCTTGAGATCGAAACCGATCTCGAACTACGGCCGCAATCTCCCATCCCTCCAGGATATCCCGTCCGGATCACCGATATCCAGGAGGTCGAGCAGGTCGCCGTGAATCTGCGTCAGGAATGGGGGCTTGGCAATCGTCCGATCGAGAGTCTCACCGACCTTCTGGAGAAGGAGGGGATAAAAGTGGGAACGATCTCCGCTCCAGTTTCATTTGACGCCATCACATTCTGGCATGACACGACGCCGGCCATCATAATCCGGGATGGGGTTCCCGGAGACCGGCAGAGGTTCAGTATGGCGCATGAACTGGGTCACCTCATGGTTGAACCGTCTCAGGATCTGGATGGCGAGAGGGTTGCGAATCGGTTTGCCGGAGCCTTCCTCGTCCCGAAAGAGGCAGCCCTGGAAGAGTTGGGGGTAAACCGGAGAAAACTGGATCTCTTTGAGTTGCACCTTTTGAAACACCAGTACGGGATGAGCATCCAGGCCTGGGTTCACCGGGCAAAGGATCTCGGCACCATCCCGGAGAGGGGGTATCGCAGGGTATTTGATCTCATTGATGAGCGAGGATGGCGCACGCGCGAGCCCGGTGACCAGATCCCTCCAGAAGAACCCAGGAGGATGAAGCGGCTCGTGATGAGGGCGCATGCTGAGGATGCGATCTCCGCGTCCCGTGCCTCCGAACTTCTCGGAATGACCATTTCCGAGTTCTGTCAGATCGAGGAGGGGCGGCACGGTGGGTTCCCGATTGAGATGTGTGATTGATGCCAGTGTGGTCATCGATCTCCAGAACGGCGGTATCCTGCTTACCCACACCCACACGGTTGCCAGCAAGAGGGTGGAATCACCAAACCGTCCTGTCAAGGATCTCTCTTGCATGTTCCTGCACGCTCTGCCGGTGCTCCTTCGGGCAGAAGATGTAGAAGATCGTTCTGGGTTCACCGGTATAGGCGAGGGTAGAGTAATGCTCGAGCTCCTCGATCTTCCCATCCCGCATCTTGATCAGGAACGGGAATTTTTCCTTTTCTGTAAGAACGGGCGAGGATTTAAAGAGTGAGTTCTCGATCCTCACCAGGTCTGCGATGATGTAGTCGGGATCACACCCGCATTCCTCTGCCACCGCCTTCTCTATCTTCCGTGCACTCTCACCCTCTGCGGCGAACTTCGTCCCAAGGTAGTAGCGGATGTTATAGTTCTCCTCCTGCGAGACATACATCGAATAGCCACGTTTGAAGAGATCCCTCATCTCCAGCCTCCTGATCAATTCGGCTGCGGTGCTCCCGGGCTCGGAAAGTATTTGCGTTATCAACCGTGCGTCGTCAAGCGAGAGGTAGTACTCAAGAAAATCCTCATTATTCAGTTTGATCCTCTCAACGTCCACGATACCATCTCTGATGGCAACCTCGACCGCTCGCTGAAGCATCCTGTTTGCTGCGACGTTGGTATGATGGTGGTACACCTGAGTATGCATCAGGAACCGTGCCAACCTGAAACTCTCGATCGCATCCATACCCTTCTCGTGGATGACGATATGTTCGGGCTCCCAGTCTCTCGTCTTCTCGGTCTTCTGGATGGTATGGAGGATGCGTTCGAGGTCAAAGTTTCCGTAGTTGACACCGATGTGGTAAGAGTCCCGCCTGAGGTAGTCGATCTTATCAGCATCGAGGTTCCCTGACATGATCTGGTTGAGAATACCGTTTTGGTCCTCAGAAAGAATGGCGGCGACCTCGCCTGCCGCGTCACCCAGGATCGAGCTTATCTCGTCGTCCTCCCCGATGATACGCGTGGTGATATCCTCATGTGTGGTTTCGTCCCCGTTGATCCTCTTCAACGATGCCTCGAAGACGTGAGAGAAAGGACCGTGGCCGACATCGTGAAGCATGGCGGCGTAGCGGAGATTTATCAGGTCGTCCTCCCCGATCCCGAGGTGCTCTGCCATGAGGGTGGCAATATGGAGAACACCGAGCGAATGCTCAAAACGGGTGTGGCATGCAGAGGGGTAGACCAGATGAGCGTTGGCGAGCTGCTTGATCCTCCGAAGCCTCTGGATGGGGGCGGTATCCAGGAGTTGGACCTCATCTGCAGTAAGCCCGATGTAACCATAGAGCGGATCCCTCACATGCACCTCGTAGGTGAGCATGGCACTCACCCTCCCGATATCCGAAGGTCCCCGAGTAGATCCAGTCCTTTCCGGATCTGTTCATCTGAGATGTCCCAGGAGAGGGTCCTGGCAATCTCCTGGATCTCGTCATGAGAGAGATCCCTTTTTTCCAGCGTCTGGATATAGTGAACCTTCGCAGCCCAGGAGAGGATCCTGGAGTCGAGGTTCGCGGTCTTCTTGCAGATGTTGATGATATCTTCTATCTCTTTAATCTCCGGGCCGTGCTCCTCCTTGAGTTTCTGGATCAGTCCCCTGCCGTCATCTGTAAGCGTGTAGGTGTAGCGCCTCATATATAACGATGAGGTATGACCCGGAGATTCCGGTATCTCCACCCTCTCCTCGATGAAACCATAGGAAACGAGAGCCTGTATAGCGCCGGCAATCTCTGCGCTGTAGGGGCCGTAATAGTGTGGTCGGTAGCGTGCCTTGATGGCACCCCTGACCGTCGAGAAGTACCCCAGTTTCTGGATAGTCGTTCGGCCCGAGATCTTACCATCAGCTGCGTTCAGCATTGCGAGGATTCCGTCAAATTCATCCATTTAAAAGCCTCCGAGAGGTTACACCGGTCCACAGGGGAATACTTTTTTCCGCATAACTATACACATCACTGGCCTCCCTCACTATAAAATCTCTCCACCGCGCCGTGAAAGTGTATGGAGGGCACAACGCAGGTTTATTCCCACAGTTCGACTTTGAGGGTCGTTATTTGACTTATGAGACGACCCGCGCAGTGACTGCTCCCCCACCGCTCGTCCCCCCTCTACGCCCTCCTCTTCCACCCGGAGGTCAGGAACGAGTGGCTGATCGAGCGGTTCCTCGGGCTGGTGGATCAACGGCCGTAGCGGTTGATTGTGTTGATCAGGGCCGCGATCCCTACCATCTCCTTATCGAGCACCTCATTTCGGGTCATCTCCATGCTCGTCTCCGCGTCGGCCGTCAGCATATCGGGGCCGCGCAGAACATCGCGGTCGACGCCGTCGGCGGAGAGGATCTCTTTTGCCTCGGCGTCGTGGACGAACGCCCGGCCGGGGATGACGACAGCGGCGGCGTAGAGATCGATCTCCTCACAGAACCGGTCGAGGACGGCGATCGAGACTTCCGGCGTCGGCGGCAAATAGGGTGAATGAGACCTCGGAGAGGCCGTTATC
>DAFR01000142.1:6313-15728 GCA_002497965.1 Methanomicrobiaceae archaeon UBA436
GTGTAGCCTATGTGGAGCGGCACCTCCATGCTCCCGAGGAGTTCGATGAGGTCATAGAACTCGGGGTAGCAGGTAGGGTCGCCGCCGCCGCTGATTGTGGCCCGATTGAGGTCTCCGTTCATCATCTGGAGGTCTGCAAGCGTCTCCTCAGCGACTGTCCTGAGGTCTTTGAAACCCTCGTAGCCCTCACGCATGCCGCGGGTGATCCACCACCAACAGAAGAAGAGTGTCTTCGTGAGACGGCAGCGAAAGGGAAATAACTTCTTTCAGAACCGCACAGGTACAACCAGCCGGGTCTCTGCCTGGAAGAGCAAAGTTTGTGGAGAATTGAATGGTTTGCGGTTTGACCGATGATGAACTCTTCGTGCTTTATATTCTCTACTCACATCGTAATTTCAGAGCCGATGCAGGGTATAACTCCAAAAAACTTCAACGGATCTACTCAAAGAAGTATGACCGGGACTTCGGTGCAGGGACAAAACGCTTGAAAAATCAGGGATATATCACATCGATAAAGAAGAAAGACGAGAAGTTCTACATCTCTGACTTCAAAAAGGCTGTCAGGGCGCTGAGCGCTCATGACTACAATGTAACCACCGGAAAGGAGCGCCCCGTGTAACAGTTTTACCATTAGTGTTAATCCTGTTTAACAAAAATTTAATAATATCTTTACCTATCTCTATGCGATGAGGCAAAAAACACTCAATCGTATTTACGCGCCAGAGGGGGTGATGGAGTATGCTGCAACCCTTTGAGGGATTATTGGGGAATAACACCGAGTTAAGGACGCTTGAGTTCCTGTTGCCGCTGAGCGGCATCGAATTCAACATCTCCGAACTTGCGGACGAGATCGGCGTGACCCGCCAGACGCTCTCCAGGGTGCTGAAAAAGTTTGAGAACTGGGGCGTGGTGAGATCAAGAACTTCCGGCCAGGCAATCCTCTATTCGATCAACGATGATTCGCCGCTTGTAAAGAGCATTGCGCAGCTCAACAACGTAATAATCGAGACGATGCTTGGAACCGAAAAACTGTATGAGATCCGCGAATACCTGAAGAGGAAAGATCCCGCTGCAGACCGGCCTGTACTGGGAGGATACGGGAATTATATCTACAGCGGGTCGATCGCGGAGCCTGACTACGAATGGGGATGGGCATCCTCCTCCAGCATGATGGCGCAGGAGACGCCCTACAGCGCGGTGGTCCCGGAGAAAGGGGCTGCGGAATACCCGGGAAAGATCGTCCATTCACGGCTGCATGAACAGGAGGGTGAATATGCCGCATGAAGCCTTCTTCAAAAAAGAACTGGTGAAAGAACTCAGAAACGTTGCAAATCTCATGAAAATGGAGAAAGACCCCGAAAAAAAGATATATTACTTCTCAGCAGCCTACGGCATCACCAGCAGAACGCTCCGATACGCTTTTTCACGTGATGTTCTTCTTGCGGATCTTGTCCTGAACGTCAGTTGCAATACCATTCTTAAACGTTTCCAGCGGATCCGTGCCGGAGAAGGGATCATACCGCTCGACGAGACGATATTTGACTGCCTCGTCCAGGGGCTGAAAGACCTCGCAGATGCGTTCGAGAGTGATGCACCTCTACTCGAACCGCTTGAGTTGATAACGGCGGCCATGTTCAGTGCCACAGGCCCGGGCCATTACCTGCGGGAAAAAGGTGAACTGACACTGTAATTGCTCTCTTTTCCGCATGGGCCTCGAGATATCCGGGGCTGCGGGAACTGCCCGCTGCAGACCGGCAGGACCCGTAAGTGGAGCGGTGAAGCAGCAGTATGGCATGAACATCCGGGCCCGGCTTTCCGGGGGGGCAAAGACCTGTGGAGACGCACCCGGTTTTTTTTTCAGGGTGCGCTGATGATATCCCTGATGTACTCAAGCGCAAGCAGCGCGTCCTTGCGTTTCTGGTCGACGGCATGCTCCCCCGCAAATTCCAGGAACCGTGCAGCCTCCTCCGGGTCACCACCCCGTTCCTCTGCCGCGCTTGCAACCGCCTCGTACGTCCGCTCGGGAAAGTAGATCTCCTTTGCGGCCTCTACCAGCGCCCGGGCGGTATCGGCGCCGATCACACCGCACTCGATCGCCGCCTGAACGGTCGCCCGGATGTTTACAAGCGGCTCTGAGATCGCCGCGAATGTCTCAGGATCGAAGAGGAGCGCCACCTCGTCATCAGCAACAAGTCTCCCCTCGCGGTAGGCGCGGTAGATCTCACCGACCCCCTCCATACCCAGGCTGTCGAGTTCCGCCGCACGGAGCGCCCCCATGCTTGAGGCGCCGACGACCCGCACCCCCGCCCTCAACGCGGCAAGGATCTCGCGGTGGGCCACAGCAGAGTCCTGGAAGAAGACGCCATCGATCAGCCCGATGACCCGTGCCCCCTCCTCCACTGCCCGGATGATGTCGCCCCGTTTTGCGGGTGGCCGGTAATCTGCGTCCAGGATCTGGCGGGCTGCCGCCGGGTCACAGCTTGGACCCAGAAATACGACGACGCCTCGCATCACGACACCTCCTGCCCATCCGGTCCTGGTCCATCGCGTAGATCTCCAGGCCGGGCACGACAACCCGGACGACCGGGATCCCGATCTCGGGTCTGCTGAGGTCGACCACGATCACCCGCGACAGCCCCACCGCCCTGAGCCGGTCGATGACGTGCCGGATGTCGGTGAGGAAGTCGTCGCTGTCAAACGACGGCAGGTCAGCAAACGAAACAGTCTCCGAATCCGCAAACCAGTGGCGGTTCAGCCGTTTCGTCCGTTCGTAACCGATCCGTTTCCTCACATCCGCTGTATCGGTATCCTCCCTGGCGCCGTGGATCTGGGTCAACCGGCTCTGTGCGACCTCCGTGAGCGCCCGGAGAACCGCGATCCCGGTGCTGGTATGCGACCCCATCCCGATCGTGAGCAGCGTCGGGTCCCTGAGGACGAGGTCATCGGCAACCGCTGCAACCGTGGGGATCCCCGTATCGCTGGTGATATCCTTGAGCGTGACCTCCACCCCGGCGGCCTCGAACCTTGCAAGCAGGTCGGCGGCAAGCCCGTCCTCGATCCCCTCGATCCGCGGCCCGGTATCCCGTGTCACCTCCGCGAGCGACCAGGCGTCGCGCTCAACAACCTCCATCAGGGCGTGGAAGACCGCCTCCTCAAGGGTGTTGCCCGAGGCAAGCCCGTTGGTGTTCGTCCGGAAGAGACCGCCCATCTTCACCGGCAGCGGGTGGAAGACCGCGTGGGCCGGGATAAGGATCTCCTCCTGCTGCACGATATCATAACCCCGGACCCAGGGGATCACCAGATCGGCCGGGACGTGATCGGGGAGGATCAGGTCGACGGGATCGAGCGCGTTATACTCCGCCGAGACCTCACTGCAGCGGCCCATGATCACCTCGCGGTCGCCTATCTCTGCAGAGTAGCGTTCGATCCCCTCCATCATCGCCGAGACCTCGGCCTCGATCGGGGTGGCACCCTTCCCGTTGTAGACCGATATCGCCCCGGCCTCCGCGGTCGGCCTGATGCTCGAGAAGACCGGGATACCGATCCGATCCAGGTTCGTTATGTCCGCAACCCTGGTTATCCCGGCCGCAGGCAGCCTCTCCCGCGCCAGGCGCAGCGTCTCTTCGGGCGGAACCGCACGCTGGGTCTCCTTTGAGTAGGCCTTCCTGCAGGGCTGGAGCCGGATCATGCCCCGCCTCCAGAGGCTTCGCCGGGCACCCAGCGTTCACCGCCATCGCCGATCTCCTTCTTCCAGATCGGCACGCTCTGCTTGATCCTCTCGAGGACATACTCGCAGGCCGCAAAAGCCTCATGCCGGTGGCCGGCGCCGACGACGATGAGGAGGATCTTCTCACCGACCCGGAGTCGCCCAACCCGGTGGATGATCCATACGGCCGCCACCGGGAATCTCTGGAACGCTTCATCCCGGATGGTCTCAAGTTCTCTCACCGCGACCTCCCGATAGGCCTCGACCTCCATCACCTCCACACCTTCATCGGCCCTGACGGTGCCAAGGAAGGTGACGAGAGCACCGAGATCCGGTCTCTTCACCTGCTCGATCACGGCGTTTATATCGAAATCCTCTTCTGTCACACTGATCATGCTCTCCTCCTCACCTGCCGCCCCCGCAGACGCTGCAGTCCTCCTGCCGCTCCACGGCCAGGGTTGTCATCGTCCCCGCCCGGCCGTCCCAGATCAGGAGCCTGTTCTCCAGGAGTTCGCCGCTGCCGGTGATGTACTTTATGGCCTCGTTTGCCTGAACAAGACCGATGACCCCCGGCGTCGTCCCGACGACCGGGATCATCTCCTCCCGGGGTGGAGCCGCCGGGAATATGCACTCCAGGCAGGCCGTTCTTCCCGGGATGATAGTCATTGCCTGGCCGTCAAACCCACTCACCGCGCCGTGGATGAGCGGGACACCCATCCTGATCGCCGCCCGGTTCAGGGTGTAGCGCACAGCGAAGTTGTCGGCGGCATCGATGACGAGATCGACCCCGGCAAGATGGCCGGCGGCGTTCCCCTCATCCAGGGCGGCCTGGATCGCGGTGACCCTGATGCCCGGGTTCTGCGCCCGGAGTTTCGCCGCCGCCGACTCGACCTTCGGCCGGCCGATATCGCTCTCGGTGTGGAGCACCTGCCTGTTCAGGTTGGTCATGTCCACGAGATCACCATCGATCAGCCGGATCTCCCCCACACCGGCGGCGGCCAGGTATAGCGCGACCGGGCAGCCGAGCCCGCCGGCGCCGACTATGGCGAGCCTGGCTTTTGAAAGCCGCTCCTGCGCCTCTTCCCCGAGGAACGCTATCTGCCGGCTGTAGCGCTCCCGTTCCCGGTCGGTAAGCATCGCTGGATATGTGGTCTCCCGGCTGATTTGAAGATTGCGTTTGCAAAAAGCCGCACCAAACATCGGTTTGCCGCTGGCGGAGAAGAGAAAAAGTGCCGATGCGAGGGGTGAGATTCGAACTCACGAACTCCTACGAGACCAGGCCCTCAACCTGGCGCCTTTGACCTGGCTTGGCAACCCTCGCCTTATCTACCCATATACAACGCATTGCAATATAATAAAACATTAGGCCCCTCACGAGGCTCTGCCGAAAAGCCGCATCCCCTGTGAAAAGCACCCGACGATCGGTGTCCCGTAATAACAACTACGGGGATAGACACCACATCCCGGACGGTGGTGTGTGTCACCCGCCGCGTTCCCTGATCCTCGCCAGTGCGTCCTCAGCGGCCTTCCGGGCGTACCAGTCCTCGTCGTCGAGGCGGGCTTCAAGCGGTGCAATCGCCCGCCCATCGCCGATCTCGGCCAGGAGATCCGCTGCACGTTTGCGGACGTCCCCGTCCTCATCCTCCAGGGCCGCGATGGCCTCCTCCATCGCAGGGGCGCCGATGGCGATCAGCGCCGATGCAGCCTCACGGCGGACGCTGTAGTAATCGTCGTGGAGCAGGGTTATGAGGCCCCGCACCGCACGCGGATCGCCGATCTCACCGAGCGTCATCGCCGCCCGCCGCCGGATGCTGTCGTCGCGGTCTTCCAGGATGGTGATCAGGGGTTCGACTGCGGCGGCCCCAATCCTGGCGAGATCGCCCCAGCGTTCCTTTGCTATCAGGTAGACGACCGTCTCCTCCCCCCCGGCCGGCGACCAGCCCAGTCGATCCAGGGCATCGGCCACGCCGGCCCTGACGCGGAAATGCGTATCGGTGAGTGCAGCGGGGAGGATGCGTGCAGCAGGCTCCCCTATCATCACCAGCGCCTCCACGGCGCTCTTGCGTGACGCCTCGTCCCCCTCCGAGAGGACGCGGAGGAGAGGCAGAACGGCAGGTTCGCCCATCAGCCCCAGCGCCCGCACAACAACGCGCAGGAGGCGCGGGTCATCCAGGAGGAGCGCATCGATCAGGGGTTCGATGGCCGCAGGGTTTCCGATCTTTCCAAGCGTTGCGGCCGCTCCCAGCCGGATCGGCAGCGGGGCGGTGCGGAGCGCCCGGATGAGGGGTTCAACCGCCGGGCTCCCTATGCTGACAAGAGCCCGCGCCGCTCCCAGCCTGATCCTCCAGTCGCTGTCCTGGAACGCCTCGATGAGCGGCATGACCGCCGGTTCGCCGATCATCTTGAGAGCCTCTATCGCCTTTCTCTGCGCCGCTTCCTGTTCGGTCCTGAGTTCCCGGATCAGTCTCATGACCGCCGGCGCCCCGATCACACCGAGTGCATGACCTGCACCCCTCTGGACGCCGCTGTCGGGGTCGTTGAGCATCCCGATCAGGGGTTCGACAGCCGAGGCCCCGATCGCGGCGACCGAAGCCCACTGTTCTTTTGCAATCAGGTAACGGATGGTCTCCTCCTCGGTCTCCGGTTCCCAGCCGACCCGGTCGAGGACCTCCGCAGCACCCAGCCTGACCATGTAGCGCTCGTCGTTGAGGGATTCTGTGAGAAGCGGTGTAATCGGCTTCCCGATGCGGGTGAGGGCATCGATTGCCCCAAGCCGGATGACGTCGCCGGGGTGGTCCAGCGCCCCTATGAGTCCGGGTGCGGCCGACTCTCCAAGGGCGGCGAGAACCCCGAGGGCCCGCTCCCTGACGCAGGCGTTGTCGTGCCCGAGCGCTGCGATGAGCGCATCAATGGTGGGCTCGCCTATCGCCTCCAGGATCGCGGCAACTGTATCACCGGTATCAGGATCCGCAAGGGCCTGGATGAGTGCTCCCGTGGCGGGCTCGCCGATCCGGACAAGCACTCCTGCGGCCGTCCTGCGGATCTGCGGCCGGTGCAGGGCTTCGATCAGCGTATCCACTGCTGAGCCGCCGATTCGAACCAGTGCATCTTCGGCCGGTTCGCGGAGCCTCTCCTCACCGAGCAGAGAGACCAGCGGGGGGGCAGCAGGCGCCCCGATCTCGACCAGGACCTCCATCACGGAGGTCTGCACCGCAGCATCCGGATCGCCAAGCCGTGCTGCCAGGTGGTTGATTGCCGTGCCGCCAGCCTCAGCGACCTCCTGCCACCGCTGCAGCGCGATCAGCCAGGCGATCTCCTCCTCCGGATCCGCAGGCTTCCAGCCGAGCCTCTCAAGAACCCCTGCCGCTCCAAGCCTGACCGCGGAGTTCTCGTTCTCGAGGGCTTTTACCAGCGCCGGGATTGCGGGGCCGCCGATCCCGGCCAGTGCGGCCATCGCGCCAGCCTGCGCCTCCCTCTCCTCGCCGAGGAGGGGGATGATGGCATCTGCCGCCGGTTCGCCGATGCCGGCCAGGGCGTCGATGGCTTTTCGATGAAGACGGTCTCTTCCTCTCCTGAGGAACTCGATGAGGTGCGGGACGGCCGCCGGTTCGCCGAGCCTGCCGAGCACCTCTACCGCACTCTCCATCGCGGTCTCGCTGCCGCCCTCCTTGAGCAGGGCAAGAACCGGAGATACGGCCGGCTCTCCTATGGCGGCCAGCGCTTCCGCCGCCGCCGGGGCAACGCTCTTATCGGCAAGAGATGCCACGAGCGGTCCAACCGCCGCCGGATCACCGATCTCGCCGAGGGTTGCCGCGGCCTCGCGGCGCACGCGGCCGTCATCATCGTTGAGTGCACGGATCAGCGGTTCGACCGCTGCGCTGCCCATCAGGGCGACCTCCGTCCACTCCTCCCGTGCGATAAGGTAGCATGCCCGTTCGGCATCGCTCCAGGGTTCCCAGCCCATCTCGCCCAGGATATCGGCCACGCGGGAACGCAGCCGCTGTGGCCCGGCGATGAGGGCCTGGATCAGGCCGGGGATTGCCGGATCACCGATTGCGCAGAGGATCTCACGGAGCACAGATTCTATCTCTCCATCGGCTGTGTTCAGGGACTGGATGCAGGCCTCAGCCGCAGGTTCGCCGATCCGCACCAGCGCCTCCGCCGCGGTGCTGCGGATGTCCGGGTTCTCGAGCATCCGTATGAGCGGATCGATGCCTGCCGCCCCGATCTCTGCGAGCGCCATGGCGGCGAGCGGCCGAACCTCATCGTCTGCCTGCTGCATAAGGTCGATCAGGGGGCCGATCGCGGCCTCGCCGATCTCCCCGAGGGTGCGGGCGGCGTTCCACCATAATCCTTTATCGCGGGATCTCAGGATCTGGATGAGGGGTTCGATTGCGGTCTCACCGTAAGCCGCAAGATCCAGCCATGCCTCCTCGGCGATGAGGCAGCGGATCGATGCGGCGGTGTCAGGCGGCGTCCAGCCGAGGTCGCGGAGGATGGCAGCGGCGGTGTTCCTGATGCGCCGTTCAGGCGCGTCGAGCGCCTCGATAAGGGATGGGAGCGCTTCGTCGCCGATCTCACGGAGGGCGTAGCGGGCCCCGAACCGCACCTCCTCGTCGTCATCGGCAAGCGCCTGGATCAGGGGCGGCACAGCGGGACCGCCCATGCGCACAAGTGTGGTTGCAGCCCCGATCTGCGCTTCGTCATCCCCGAGCGCGGCGATCAGCGCGGGGATCGCCTCTTCGCCGACCATGGCAAGGGCATCGGCGATGCACCACCGCCGTGATTTGTCTGCTTGCGCAAGGGCGTGGATGAGTGGGTCCACAGCGTCTGCTCCGCGCTCTGCGACCGCTTCTACGGCACGCCGGCGAACCATCCCATCGTCGCTCATAAGGTCCTCGATGAGCGACTCTACGGGGCGGTCGTCCTGGAGACCGATTCCGGCGGGTTCAAGTTCATCCAGGGCAGGGCCGAGGTCGCCCTCCTCAAACCCGAGCATCCGTATGAGGTCATCGTCGCTGAGCGATCCGGAGCGGGAGGCGGAGGGCGGTTCGTCCGCGATACTGATGTTGGAACTCTCTATGGAGAGATCTTCGGGGGATGCCTCTCCCTCCACGGGAGTCACCTCTGTTGGGGGTTTGGACTCTTCCAGGTCTTCCCCGGGCCATTCGATCTCGATCTCGCCGGGGAAGAGGGAATCGGCCGGGTACGGTTCGGTCTCAGCGCCGGGTGGGGCAGTCGCGGGGGGGTGGGGTTTTTCTTCTTCGTTCTCGCTCTCTTTTTGACCTCTCTTCAGCCAGCGCTTTAGGCGCGAGGGTCTGCCTGACCTGAGGAGACCCGGCAGGCAGACTGCCGGAAATACAGGCCCGCCCGTCGCGGGGGTGCCGTCTGCAGCGGCGGTGATGAGCAGAAGGGATGTGATTATTGCGATTGCGCATAACACGACTTGAGTGAGGAGCGGGGATGCACACCGCCTCTCCGGCCACGGTTCGCTGGCCGCTGCGGGCTTCGTCATCCGGGGGTCGGTGAGCGGGATCTCCGGGGATCCTTCCCGGGCGTCGGTGTGCATACCACGATCTCTCAGTATAAAAAATTAAAAGTGTCTGTCCAGCGGATCTGCGGGCCGGGAGGCGGGGGTGATCGACTGCTCGCATGGAAAGACGTCTTCAGTGACACGTCGAGACAGGGGAGGGGGATGTTCCATCCCCC
>DAFR01000035.1:0-4735 GCA_002497965.1 Methanomicrobiaceae archaeon UBA436
CCTCTGGCAGGATCAACCAGAATTTGGAAGTATGCACACTACTAAACCTGGGAGGAATTAGCGGTTACTGAACAAATTTCCGCATTGCCAATGCCAACGTCAGAATCAACCCGCGTCAGAGCGCGGTCTCGTTGATTCTCCATCAACAGGGAAACAATGTTTGTTGTCTCTCTACTTAAACATATGTTTCCTGTATCAGGTCCGAAACCCATTGCTCGAACCCTCATACCGTTCCTGGATACAGGGGAGACTGCACCTGGCCAGGCGCAGAACTTCACCCGTGCAAGTGCACCTGTTTGTCACCTATAATATATAAACATTGCCCTTGCACGGGACACACCCTGCCCGTTCAACCATCGAATCGATCCGCCGACCTGCAGACGCATCCACCCGGCGGGTGTGACCTGCGCGCGCAGACTGCAGATGGTTGAACAAGCAGGATATAAACATCGTCAACCCTTTATCAGACCCGAAGTCAATCCTCGGGCCCTCATAATGGTTGAGAGGCCAGGGAATCAGACCACCCGGAGGGCTGCACGATCCCTTGCCCTGACAACACAGCCTTACAATGTTATCATCAATGCCATATATACATTTCCCTGCCCCGTCGGATGCAGGCCGATGACCTGGATCCCCACAAAGGTTGGGTAATCCCCGGGCTTCCGTGTCGAAAACACAGATTCCAGGGGAGAACCACTCCCAACCCGACCATAACATGTTGACGCCACCGCTATTTATACATTTACCCCGCCGGCGGCTCAAAAACCTGGATCAAAACCCGGATGATCGTCCCGGCATCAAGGAGAGCCCCAACCCACCCGGCGGGAGAGCGGCCGATCTCCATGCGCGCCGGTGCACAGGGACGATCACGCCCGATCAGCATCCTCCGGGCCGTCGCCAGCAGCCCGTTCGCCGACATACACCTCGCCGAAGAACTCATCCTGCCAGATCTCAAGTTTCCCTTCGAGCATCAGAAAGAGCAGCGGAATGTAGACATCGCGCCGCGACTCTCCCATCTCGCTCGAAAGCCGTCCGAGTGTGATAACACCCCCACTCCGGCGGGCGGCACGCTGAAACCCCTCCATCACCGCCGCCACGGCGCCCTGATAACCCTCATCGTGCGCCACCGAGACAACATCCCCCGCGCTGAGGTCGAGATCCGGCTCCGTTGTGAGAGGCGCCCGTCTCCTCTGCCGCCGGCGCTGCTCCTTCTCCGCCGTCTTCAACTGCTTGATCAGCTCATACAGCGTGACCGGAAGACGCTTTCGCAGGTTTTTCCGCCCCAGACGACGCTGGATCTCACGCTCCAGGCGTTCAACGGGTTCGACATCCCCTGCTGCATCATCGAAGTCGAACCCGCCATACCCCCACGGCTCACCGTCCTCATCATCAAACGCCTCCTCAACATCGTCGTCCCGGACGTCGAGATACTCCGATTTGAGGCGCAGCAGGCACGCTGCGTAGAAAAGCGTCCTTCCCGAGATCCTCAGATCAAGTCTCTTGCGACGCTCAACCTCGGCGAGGAACCGGTCGGTCAGATCAACTATATCGATGTTCCAGGGGTCGACCTCGCCGCGCTCGGCCATACCAACCAGGATCTCGACAGGCTCCTCATCCATTATCCTGCACACCGGTCACGTAGGTGCTCTTGTCGGCGCGGGTCGTCACGCCGACGATACGGTCGGCGCGCTCGATCATCGGTTTCCTGAGCGAGACTATGATCGACTGTGCGTTCCCCGAGAGTTCGCTCATCATGTCAGCGATCCGGCCGACGTTGCTGCCGTCAAGGAACATATCCACCTCATCCAGCGCGTAGAACGGCGCTGGCATGTACTTCTGGATTGAGAAGATGAACGCCAGCGTTGTGAGCGACTTCTCACCCCCGGATAGAGAAGATAGGAGGTGAACCTTCTTCCCGCGCGGCTGCACCGCAAACGTCAGCCCCCCGGAGAATGGATCTTCTTCGTTCTCGATAACCAGCCTCCCGCTCCCGTCAGTCAGGCGCGCAAAGATCTCCTGGAAATTAGCATCGATCGCCTTAAACGCCGTCATGAAAGCGTCGTATTTCATCTTTTCGCACTTCTCGATCCGCTCAAGGAGCATCTCGCGCTCCCGCGAGATGACCTCTTTCTTTTGTGTCCGTTCCTCAACACGCGCCGCAACCCGCTCGCACTCATCGATCGCGAGCATGTTGACCGCGCCGATCTTCTTTAGTGCGCGTTCAGCCGCCGCGATGCCCGCATCGATTGCGCCAAGGTCGAGATCGGTCTCAACACCGCCGGCCTGTTCCCTAAGGTCAGCAAGTTCCTGGAAGAGCGTGCGTTCCCGCTCCTCTAGCGCCTCAACCTGCATCCGGCTGCGCTCCATCTCGCTTGAGAGGTTGAAGACCTCCTGCTCGATCGTCCGGATCTCTTCAAGGATCCGATCGCGCGTCTCGCGCAGCCCGGCGAGTTCGTTGGAGAACTCCTTCTGCCGGGCCTCCAGTTGCACGATCAGCCAGCGATTCCCCTCTATCTGCTCCCCGGTGGCCTTTATCTCGCTCTCGATCTCCCGATTTTTCTCTTCCAGGCGGCTCCGTTCCGCCGTAAGCTCCTCGATACGGTTTGAGTAGTGCTGGCGCTCGCGCCGGATATCGGTTATATCGGCGTCCTTGTTCCGAAGCCGGCGCTCGATATCCTCAACAGTCCGCCGGTAATTCTCGTAACGCTCGGTGAGCGCCGGAACCTCCGTGTCGTCAAGTTTCTTCTTGAGGTCGTCAACCTCGGCCGAGATCTGCGCGATCTCAGCGGATGTCCGCTCGAGATCGGTCTCCAGCCGCGCAAGTTCTTCGCCGCCGGTCTTCGCGCCGTCAAGCACCTCGCGCCGCTTCTCCTCGAGCGTATGCTTCTCACCGGCAAGCACCTCGACCCGCTTCTGGAACTCCTCGATGAGCATACGGTATCGTGCAATCTGCTCCTCGATCGAGCTCCGCTCCGCCCGTTTTGCCTCCGCGGCCAGGGCAAATCGACCAATGGACGCCTCGATCTCCCCGGCCTCCGCCTCCAGTTCGGCAAGCCTCGCGCGGATGCGTGCGACCTCATCGTCGACCGCCACACCGAACCCGCGCACCTTCTTTGCCTGGAAACCCCCGGTCATGGCGCCGCTCCTCTCGACAGTCTCACCATCCAGCGTGACCATCTTGTAGCGGCCCATCAACCTGCGTGCGCGGTCAAGGGTATCCACCACGACCGTCGAGCCAAACACAACCTGGAACGCGCGCTCAAACGCCGGGTCAAACTCCAGGAGATCGACGGCATACCCGATGATCCCGGGCTCCGCCCCGAGCGGCTGGAGAACCGGCGGCCGGAGCCTGTTGAGCGGCAGGAAGGTGACCCGGCCAAGACGGTTCTCCTTCAGGTACCTGATGGCCTCGGCCGCCACCGCGTCGTTATCCACAACGACCCAGCGGAGTCGGCCCATCGCCGCCACATCCAGCGCGGTCGCGTACTCCGGTGGAGCGCGCCCGAGCTGCGCCACCGTCCCGTGGACGCCGTCCATGCCAAGGACGTAGTCCATCGCCTTCCCCCCGGCATCGCCGTGAGCCTGCTGCTGCGCCTCAAGCCGCATGAGGGCCTGCTCGTTCTCCCGGATCTCTTTCTTCAGCCCATCAAGCGCTGAACGGCGCCCAAATAGAGTGCTCTCCGTCTCTGAGAGATCGCGCTCGACCCGCCGTTTCTGCTCCTCGCACACGGCAAGACTGGAGGAGTAGTCCGCGATCTGGGCCTGTTTGTTCCCAAGTTCTTCCTCGATCTGGCTGATACGGGCGTCCAAACGCTCCCGCTCCGATGTCCGCATCCGGCTTTTCTCGATGAGGAGATCCTTCTCGCGGAGGATCTGCGCCCGGAGCTCCTTTCTGCTTTCGAGGTCCTGCAACCGGGCAAAGAGCCGATCCTTAACCCCCTCTACCTCCCGGCTCTCAGCGGCTATACGCTCCTCGATCCCCTTCATCTCGTCGCGTTTCGCCGCCAGTTCCATCGCCAGGTTCGACCTGTCGATCGAGAGGCTGCGCAGGCTCTCGGTGCACTCCTGGACCTTTGTCTCGGCGCGCCTGCTGTCCATGTAGACCCGCTGGACCGCCCCGGCATTCTCCTCCAGGCTCGCCTTCAACCGCTCTATGCTCTTCTCCCCGAGCCTGATCGCGCTCCGCGCCTCTTCAAGCCTCCCGACAAGTTCGAGATATTCGGGGCCGCTCTTTCGGTTAATCTCCTCGTCGATCCCCTGCTGCCGGGTTCGCGCCTCCTCGACCCGGGCCCGCACCGCCTCAATCTCCGCGGTGGTGCGCTCGATCGCCGCCCGGTGATCGCGCATCAGGTCATGGAGGGTGGCGATCTCCTGCTCCTTCTGCCGGACGAGCGCCGCCCCCCGGCAGCGGTTGAGGTGCTCGAGTTCGTCCTGCAGCCGCCGGTACTCAAGCGCCTGCTCGCGCTCGCGCTGAAGCGTATCCAGCCGCGCTGCAACCTCGTTCAGGAGGATCTCTTCGCGATCGAGCCGCTCACGCACCACCTCAAGTTCCGAGAACGCCTGCTCCCGCTTCTGATCAAACTCGGCGACACCCGCAATCTCATCGATGATCTTCCGCCGCTCGGTGTCGCTCATCTCCATGATACGGGTGACATCGCCCTGCATCACGACGTTGTAACCCTCTGGCTTTATCCCGATCCTTGCCAGGAACTCGATGACATCGGACTGCTTGCAG
>DAFR01000035.1:4832-9431 GCA_002497965.1 Methanomicrobiaceae archaeon UBA436
TTCTTCCCGGAGTTGACGTTGATGAGATCGGTCAGCTTCTCCGCCCGCAGCCCCCGCGCGCCCGATAGAGCAAGGACAAAGAGGATGCTATCTATGATGTTGCTCTTTCCGGAGCCGTTCGGGCCCGATATGACGGTAAATCCCTCAAAAAAGGGAATTTTAGTCTTTCTGGCGAAAGACTTGAAGTTGTCGATCTCAAGGTGCGTTATGTGCAAGAATTGGGCCCCTTTCACCTGTGATCCAGGTCAACCGTATCATCCTCTTCGGCCTGGATGAGATCATCGACCGGGCGCTTCCTCTGCTCAACAAAGACCTTCCGGTCAGACGACTTGCCGCCCTTCTTCACAGGCTTTGGCGGCAAGTCCTTCATCCCGGTGCTGGCAACGATGTACTCCGATGAAGGACGTTTTGGCTCCGGTTTCAGTGTCCCGTCGTTCTGCATGATCATCTCAAAGTCCCCCTCATCGGGAACTTTTTCCTCCGGAACCGGCTTTGACGGCCGCTTCCCCGCCGGACGCGTCTGGCTCTGGGGTTCAACGGTGCGCGGTTCCGCTCTGAGCTCCTGCACGGGCTTTGCCGCGGCAGGCTGCACGGGCCTCCTCTCCCGGCGTTCATCCGTCTCCCTTGCAAGTTTCATCGCCACGGACTTGACGTCCAGGACCTCTTCCGTCAGGCCTTTCACCAGTGCATCGAGCTCGCGCACTTTCCGCTCCAGTTCACGCAGGCGTTCATCATCCGCCCCCGCCACCGGCAACTGCTCCCGTTCCTTCATCATCTGCATCTCCTTCTCGCGCTCCGCAAGTTCCCGCTCAAGAAAATGTATCCTTGCATCCTTCTGCGCCATGATCTCCCTCAAACTAATCCTTCATAATAATTATGTAATAATATAACTATGGATTCCTGAATTGAAGAATTATCTCGCGACTTGAAAGCAACATCTGCAGGAAGCCCCATGGGCCGAGGTCCTGGCGAAACCGATGTCATGTCGTGTCGCAAGACAAAAACTCTGTACAAAAGAAAGAATATTACCTCACCGGAGCAACCATTTTCCTGCATGTCTAGTCTGGCAAACTTTGATCCAGAGATCGCAGACCTCATCGAGAAAGAGCGCCTGCGTCAGATCAATGGGCTGGAATTGATCGCCTCCGAGAACGTCGTAAGCAAGGCAGTCCTGGAGGCGATGGGTTCTATAATGACCAATAAATACGCCGAGGGTTACCCCGGCAAACGATATTACGGAGGCTGCGAGTTTCACGACGTCGCAGAGAACCTGGCGCGCGACCGGATGTGCCGGGTCTTCGGGGCCGAGCACGCAAACGTCCAGCCTCACTCGGGCAGCCAGGCAAACCAGGCGGTCTACTTTGCCTACCTGGGCTACAAAGACAGGATATTGAGCCAGAGCCTCACCCAGGGTGGCCACCTCTCCCACGGGTCGCCGGTAAATATCACCGGCCGCTGGTACTCCATCTTTCACTACGGCGTGGACCCGGAGACGGAGACGCTTGACTACGCTGCCATCGATGACCTGGCGCGGATGGTCAGGCCGCAGATGATCGTCTGCGGCGCGAGCGCCTACCCGCGCGAGATAGATTTCAGGGCGTTCCAGGAGATCGCCGATAACGTTGGTGCGCGGTGTATGGCCGATATAGCCCACATTGCCGGACTCTGCGCAACCGGCTACCACAACTCCCCCGTAGGTGTCGTCGATATCGTGACGACGACTACTCATAAGACGCTGCGCGGCCCACGCGGTGGTGCAATCATGTGCAGCAAAGAGGATGCACCGACCATCGACAAGTCCGTCTTCCCGGGGATGCAGGGCGGCCCCCTGATGCACATCATCGCCGCGAAGGCGGTCTGTTTCAAGGAGGCCATGACCCCGGCATACAAAGAATACTGCGGCCAGATCGTCAAGAATTCGCGCGCGATGGCCAGGGTCCTTGCCGAGGAGGGGCTTGATCTGGTCTCCGGCGGCACCGACAACCACCTCATACTCCTTGACCTTACCGGGGTCTCAGCGAATCATGAACACCTCACCGGGCTTGCAGCCGAGACCGCGCTCGGCGAGGCCGGGATCACCGTGAACAAGAACACCATCCCACGCGAACAACTCAGTCCCTTTGTGACTAGCGGACTGCGTATAGGCACACCGGCCGTCACCTCCCGCGGCATGAAAGAGAAGGAGATGGAACAGATCGCTCACTGGATCGCGACGGTGGTAAAGGACATCGCAAGAGACAGGACCTCAAAGAAGGCAATCAATGAGGTGAGAGAAGAGGTCATCGCTCTCGCGAGCAAGTACCCGCTGTACCCTGAAGTAGCATGATACTCGACGGCAAAGCAGTCTCTGAGAAGAGGCTTGAACTCCTTAAGGAGATGATAGAGGAGTCCGGGCTCTACCCGCGCCTGGCAACGGTCATCGTGGGCGAGGACCCGGCATCACAGATGTACGTCCGGATGAAGCACCGGGCGTGCGAACGGGTGGGGATCGGATCGATCGGGATCGACCTCCCGGCGGACGCCTCCACCGAGCGTGTGCTCGAGGTGGTCGTGAAACTGAACAACGACCCGGACATCAACGGCATCCTTGTCCAGCTGCCGCTCCCGCCCGGTGTGGACACCGGCCGCGTGATAAACGCGGTCGCACCCAATAAGGATGTCGACGGTTTCCACCCCTGTAACATTGGCAGGCTATTCTCTGGAGACCCGCTCTTTGCGCCCTGCACGCCGCAGGGGATCATGACGATCCTGGAGGAGTACCGCATCCCGATCGCGGGAAAGCATGCGGTCGTCATCGGCCGGAGCATCGATGTGGGAAGACCTATGGCCGCCCTGCTCCTGAACGCCGATGCAACCGTCACCATCTGCCACTCAAAGACAGGAGACCTCAAGGAGGAGGCGCGGAGAGCCGATATCCTTGTCAGCGCGGTGGGGAAGGCAAAGTTCGTCGGGCCCGATATGGTGAAGGAGGGGGCGGCGGTCATCGATGTCGGCATAAACCACGACGAAGATGGAAAACTCTGCGGGGATGTCGACTTTGAGGCGGTGAAGGACGTGGCAGGTGCTATAACCCCTGTTCCGGGCGGCGTCGGTCCCATGACCATCGCAACGCTGATGGAGAACACGTTCAAGGCCGCCAGGCTGGAAACATGCAACAGCATAACTGCCTGGTGAACGGCCTGCTGATCGGCGGGGGGGCCCCGGTTCGGTTGATGGGCGTCATAAACTGCAGCCCGGAATCGTTCTACCGTGGCTCCTACACCCCGGCGGAGAGTGTTCATGACCGTGCCCTTGCAATGGTCGAATCCGGCGCCGATATGGTCGACATCGGGGCGCGGAGCACGGCGCCGGGGTCTCGTCCGATCACCCTCGCAGAGGAGGCTGCCCGTATGGACGAAGCGCTCCGGGAACTGGACGGGACGGGGGTCACCGTCTCGGTGGATGTCCAGCAGCCCGAGGTGCTCGATGTCTGCCTCCGCCACGATATCCATGCTGTGAACGATATCACGGGGCTTGCCGGAGAGCAGTTTGCACGGGCGGTCGCCGACTCGGGGCTGCCGGTCTTTGTGATGGCAAGTCTCCGCCGGCCCGGCGATGCCGTGGGGCTTGCCGCGACCCTCCAGGCGCTTGAAACGGTCGTCGAACGGTGCTCGCGATTCGGGATCGAGGATTACGTGCTTGACCCGGGTATAGGGCGATGGGTGCCGGAGCGGACGAGCGAGGATGACTGGGAACTCTGCCGGAACTTTCAGTCGTTCCTGGACTTTGGCCGGCCGGTTCTTGCCGCGGTCTCCCGTAAGACGTTCATCGGGGAACTCCTCGGGAAACCGCCGGAGGACCGGCTTGCGGGCACCCTTGCGCTCACGACGATGCTGGTCGCCGCGGGTGCGGCCGTCGTCCGGGGCCACGATGTCCCGGAGACCGCTGACCTCCTGCGGGTCTACGCAAAGATGAGGCAGATAGGATGACGCCTCCATCTTTCTCGGTCTACGGGATCGCGACCCCGCTGATCTACCCGGGGGATGATGTAGCGGAGAGGCTCCTTGAGTCCGTGGGGCGGTCGGGCGCGGGGGAGTTTAAGACCGGTGATGTTCTGGCGGTTGCGGAATCGGCGCTGGCAACCGCGGAGGGGCGGGTCGTGAGTCTCGCCAGCGTCGAGCCTTCAGAAGAGGCGCTCCGACTCGCCCGTGATTACGTGATGGACGCCCGTCTCGCCGAGGTGGTGCTCCGGGAGAGCGACCGGGTCGTTGGCGGGATACCCGGGTTCCTGCTCTGCATGAAGAACGGGACGCTCCTCCCAAACGCGGGGATCGACGCCTCAAACGCTCCAGCCGGTTCGGTTGTTCTCCTGCCCCTCGACCCTGACGCCTCGGCGGCGCGGATACGATCCGCGATCGCTGAACGGACGGGGGCCGATCTGGGTGTCATCATTGTCGATTCCCGGACGCACGCGATGCGGCTTGGCTGCAGCGGGGTTGCAATCGGGTGTTCGGGGATCCCATCGGTGATAGATGAGCGCGGGAGAAAGGATCTGTTCGGCCGCGAACTCCAGGTCACAAAAAGGGCGGTTGCGGACTGTATAGCCTCGGCCGCTGAACT
>DAFR01000035.1:9586-10566 GCA_002497965.1 Methanomicrobiaceae archaeon UBA436
ACTCTCTGCTCTTTCTCCCTTTTCCGTGGATGAGGATCTCTACGAGGTCCTCTTTCTCGTCGATATCGGTGGACATCCGGAAGGAGTCGATGACATCGACGGATAACCCGCACTCTTCTGCAACCCGCAGGTGGTCAAGGAAACTCGCACCGTAGAAGTCGGCGTGGAAGCACTGAGGTTTCTTGAGGAAGATCACGTTCGTTCCTCCGCCGCGGCCGGGGACGATGGCCATATCCTTCTCCGTCCGGATCAAACGCTGGATATCCCCGGCCGTGACCAGAGGTATGTCGGCCATGATGATGAGCGCGGGGCAGTGGAACTGGCGGAGCGCCCAGTTGATGGCATCGTTGAGGGGTTCCGTCCGGACGGCGATGAGCACGTTGTCGTGATTGAATGGGTGGGTGCAGAGCAGGGTGGCGCTGCACCCGGACTTCTGCACGGCGGCGATCACGTCTTCAAGCATCATCCGGGCGAACGCCTCCCGCTCTTCCTGGTTTAAGATGCAGGATAGGCGCGTCTTCGGGTTCACGGGCTTGAAAGGGATGAGCGCGTGGAAGTACATTGAGAATCGGTTGTAGAGGCAGCATTAAATAGCCATCGCTATCCCCGAAGGGGAAAGACCCGGATCGGGTCTTACCGGGCAACGGCGCGGCAGGAGGAGCCGGATGGCAACTCTGCCCGTGTGAACGGCCCCGCTCGAGGGTGGTGAGGGGCTGGCGGGAAAGGGGGGGACGGAGACGGCTCCCGCCCCCCAGTCTCTGCGTGTCATGGGGATACTCACTTCAGGGAGAGCAGACCGCCCCGGATACCGTGCACGGGGAGAGGGAGCAGGATTCTTCAGGGGATTTTCACCCGAAACCGAGGTGACGCGATGCGCACTCCTGACACTGTAACTATGGGATATCACCCCCGAGGGGGAGGGGCTGACTGGGAGGGGGCGGAACGCCCCTTCCCCTGTTGCTGCATCTCTGGTTGAACGG
>DAFR01000035.1:10686-12332 GCA_002497965.1 Methanomicrobiaceae archaeon UBA436
TGAGATCTATCCATGCACCGCCGCGTCATAACCTTCTCAAGGAACGCGTTTCTCCCGCTGACAACGGTCTGTGCAAACCACTGCGGCTACTGCTCTTTCCGCACCCCGGTTCAGGAAGGCTGCATCATGCCGCCCGGGGAAGCGATCAGGACGCTTGAGGCTAGCGCCGCCCTCGGCTGCACCGAGGCGCTCTTCACCTTCGGCGAACGTCCCGGCCTCGTCCCGGGGTTCTCCGCGATGCTCGAACGGTTCGGCTACCATGACATCCTGGACTACGTCTACGACCTCTCCCTCGAGGCCATAAGATGCGGCCTTTTGCCGCACACGAACGCCGGGATCCTCACGTACCAGGAACTCAGCCGGCTCCGAACCGTCAACGCCAGCATGGGGCTGATGCTCGAGACGACCGCCGACGTCCCTGCGCACCGCAACTCCCCGGGGAAGGACCCGGCGGTGAGGATTGATATGATCGAGAACGCCGGGAAACTCTCTATCCCGTTCACGACCGGCATCCTGCTCGGGATCGGCGAGACGATGGACGACCGTGAGGAGTCGCTTCGTGTCATCTGTGACCTCCACCGGCGTTACGGCCACATCCAGGAGGTGATCGTCCAGAACTTCTGCCCCAAACCCGGTACACCGATGGCGGATGCAGCGGTGCCGGGCACTGACGAGATCTGCGCGACGATATCCCTTGCCAGGGAGATCCTCCCGGCGGACGTGGCCGTGCAGATACCCCCTAACCTCGTCGACGCATCCTGTCTGATCGGGTGCGGGGTCAGCGACCTCGGCGGAATCTCCCCGCTGACCATAGATTACGTCAACCCCGAGCACCCCTGGCCGCAGATCGAGGAACTCAAACGGATTGTCGGGGACGCCGAACTCCGCGAACGCCTCTGCATATACCCTCAGTACATCGAGAGGGGCTGGTATCCTCCGCTGCTCGAACCGCTGATCCGGCACCTCTCTGAGAGGATTGCCGCCTCCTCTCGGGGTGAGGGGGCATAACCTCATCAAGAATCCCGCTCAACACATATCGGAGTTCTGCGCATGAAACAGGTTGACCTGCTCTACAGTGGGAAGGCTAAATCCGTCTACCGCACCGACGACCCCGGGGTCTACATAATGAAGTTCCGGGACGACATAACAGCATTCGACGGTGAGAAGAAAGACACACTTTGCGGCAAGGGGATATACAACGCTGAGGTCTCGTCCTTCTTCTTCAGATACCTGGAAGAGCACGGGATACGGACGCATTACCTGGAGAGCATCGAACCCGGCACCATGGCGGTGCGTGCGCTTGAGATGATCCCGCTCGAGGTGATCGTGAGGAACATCGCGGACGGGTCTCTCGTGCGCAAATACCCCTTCAGGGAGGGCGAACCGCTCGACCCGCCGGTGATAATCATCGACTACAAGAGCGACGCCCTCCACGACCCGATGCTGAACGACGACCTGGTCTTTGCCCTCCATCTTGCCACGCCCGAGGAACTCGACCTGATCAAGGCCACAGCGCTCGCAATAAACGAGATACTCCGGGAATACCTCGATACGCGCGGGATCACCCTTGTCGATTTCAAACTCGAGTTCGGCCGCGACAACGGGGATATCGTCGTTGGCGACGAGATCAGCATGGACTCGATGCG
>DAFR01000004.1:0-3313 GCA_002497965.1 Methanomicrobiaceae archaeon UBA436
AGGATCTGTATAAAAATAATATGAGCAATAATGTATATATTATGATGGCTAATATATATCCATGCAACCAGAGGATCCCCTGAAAACCAGATATGAACTATTACATAACCACCTTGATGAGAAGGCTAGGAGAATGTGGCTCGGTGCTGAGGCAATATCTCACGGCAAAGGTGGAATATCATACGTTTCTCGTATTACCGGAGTGACAAGGAATACAATATCCCGTGGTTGTCTTGACCTTCGTCAGAACACTGAAAACGTAAAGGATTCGCAATCAAAACGAATCCGAAAAGAAGGGGGCGGAAGAAAACCACTCAGTGTATCCAATGAAATGCTTGTAAAGGATATGGAAACACTGATTGAACCAACAACACGTGGAGATCCCGAGAATCCTCTTCGCTGGACAACAAAAAGCCTACGGAATATAACTGATGAACTCACGTTAATGGGTCACAAAGTGAGTTTCAAAACAGTTGGAACATTATTGCATGAAATGGGGTACAGCCTTCAGGCAAATAGAAAGGTCCATGAAGGTTCATCTCATGTTGATAGAAATGCTCAATTTGAGCATATCAACAAAGTATGTCAGGAGTATATCTCTGCCGGTCAACCGGTTATCTCCATCGATGCAAAAAAGAAAGAATTGATAGGCAATGCAAAAAATAATGGTAAAGAATGGCACACTATTGGAAATCCTGAACAGGTAAATGTCTATGATTTCCCTTCATCATATGAGAAGGCAACACCCTATGGGATCTATGATATAGCAAATAATGTCGGTTGGGTAAATGTCGGTATAAGTTGTGATACTGCGTCATTTGCCGTAGAAAGTATTCGACGGTGGTGGAGATCTCTGGGTATGTCAATGTATCCAAATGCCAATTCCCTTTTAATCACAGCAGATTGTGGAGGAAGTAATGGGTATCGCGTGAGATTATGGAAGAAGGAGTTACAGACTCTGGCAAATGAAGAGAACTTAACAATTCAGGTATGTCATCTTCCTCCAGGTACAAGCAAATGGAATAAAATAGAGCACCGCTTATTTTCAATTATATCAATAAATTGGCGTGGAAGGCCATTGACCAGTTATGAGGTAATCGTGAATACGATTTGTTCGACCAAGACAAAAGAGGGATTGAAGGTGCAAGCAGTTCTTGATGAAAATATTTATTTGCGAGGAATCAAAGTTTCTGATGATGAAATCTCGAATATCAACCTATCACGGGATGAGTTTCATGGAGATTGGAACTACTCCATATCACCCAATTTATGATTGATTTATCTCTTCACAGCTCCTTAGTTGAGAGATAATCAGTATTCTGAAATACCGAATCTCGTTATGTGTTGTACTTGATACATAACGAGGGAAATAAATTACTCAATGGAATTTTCTCTGTTCGAAATTTAAGTCTAAATCCAGTCAATTCCTGTGAGCCTCGTTATGAATGTGCGGGACTGTAGGATACATGTCTGGTTATGCGGACTCCCAAGCGGGGTAGTGCCTCAAGGTCAAGCTGAGGGAAACAATTTACAACCTGCATAAAATAGAAAACATCCATGAGGTAACGTTTCGTACTTAACCGATAGGACTCGCTAATTTGGGTTTTACTCTCTGATTCCACTGAGATCTGTGAGTAACATCCGACAACACCCTAAAATCGATTTTCAGGGCACCTGACCGAATACCGGGGAGTAGTAACCCGGCATGACCAAACTCAGTTCTGGAGAGAGTCTGCATAATCCGTGGTATTGCTATTGATGGACAGGATGATCTTCCAGACTGCCTCTTCAAAGACAAAAATTTACGCGGGAGGGTGTTCGTAGTGCCGGTCGGTCATAGCACTAACAGTTTTGGGGGGAGCAACCCGCCCGCTTAAGGACACGTCGGGCTTTCCAACCCTGCCCCGCATCCACGTGGGTCAGGACACTGGCGCAACACACATAACAGCATCACTCTGGGCAATCATACTGCCCACGAGCTTGAAAAAGAAACGTTGCCGCCCCGGTCCCGTTCAGGAGTAACCCCGGATGGTGACGTTGCTCTCCTGGTGCGGGGCCGCCTCCGGGGTGGTGATCTTGCCGAACTTCTGCTCGTAGTCGGCGACGCTCTTCGCCAGCACCTCGACCAGGTTCTTCGCGTGCCGGGGGCTGATCGAGACGATCGCCTTCCCTCGCGCCTGGTTCATGCCGGGGATCTCGTGCAGGAAGAGGAACGTGAACTCGTCCTCCTTGTAGGCGATCTGGATCCGGTTCGAGTAGACCGGGTCGAGGTCGCCGGGGATGTTGACCGATATCTCGCGGTTAGCCATACCCATCTTCTACGATCCACTCCGGCATAAGGGTTGGTCTTCCAGCCGCATCTCCCCTCCGGGCCGCCCGGGACCCCGCACCGGTGCAGAGCGTACGGCGCTAAATAGCGGGAGGGCATACATCCTGTCAAACGGGATCGGTTGCGCATGAATGAGTACATCCCGGTATCCGGCGTCGTCGCCTGCCACATCTGCCCCCGGCGCTACTACTTCGAGCGGTCGGAGGAGCACCCGGAGTCGCCCCGCTACACCGTCTGCAAACAGGTCTCCATGCACCTATGGGAACTCCTGGACCCGGAGGAGATCTGGAGCGAGGTTCTCTGCATCCTCCCCGAAGCTCCTGATGAGGCCAGAGAACTCTTCGATGGTTGCATCTCCGCCTGCAGCGGGACCTCCTGGCAGCGTCCCGTCCAGACCGACCTTGTCGTCGAGTCCGACCAGTTCGGCATTCGCGGCAGGGTTGACAAGGTCTTTGAGGATGGAACGTTTGCCATCGTCCGGTCGAGCACCGCCCCGAAAGCCGGGGTCTATGAGACCGACAGGATCCGGATCGCCTGCTACACCACCTGCCTCCGGGAGACGCTCGGGCGTCCCGTTGCCGGGGGATACGTCGAGTATATCGCGAACGGTCTCTGCCGCTACGTCGAACCCCAGCCCCGGGATCGGCGGGCGATGCTCAGAGCAATCCGGGCGGCAAAAAGGGTGGTCGCGGGCGAGATTCCGCCCCGCCCCATACGGGCGCCATGCGAGGACTGCCCCCACTTTGAACGCTGCACTGCAGGACCGCGGCGGCTCTCAGACCTCTTCTGAGAGAATGGGGCGGCAGGAGAGAACGCTTCTGTTACCCTTCAGTATCCAGCGTTCTCGAGCAGAGTCTTCGAGATGATGTACTCGCCCCTCGCCTCCCGGGTCGTGCCGACGATCAGCCACAGTTCATCGTCGTGCTCCTCCACGACACCCCTCGCCTCGATGACCTCCCCCGCCAGCGCCTGCCCGGCGTAGGT
>DAFR01000004.1:3425-5194 GCA_002497965.1 Methanomicrobiaceae archaeon UBA436
CCCCGGTCGGGAGGGCGTCCAGGTCCGCGTATGAGCGTGTGTAGAGAAGGTCAAAGTATGTCCCCTCGAACTCGCCCCTGTTCCACTTCCGCTGCTCGTGCAGGACGAAGGCATCAAACGGTATCTCCGGCGCCCTCTTCTCGTAGACCTTCCGCCACATAGCGGTGCTCATCGGCGGGATCACGCCGGTCTCCACCAGGCGACGGAGCTGGCGCTGGGCTGTGAACCAGGCCTCGCCGTAGACCACGAGATCTATGTCCGATGCAGCGTTCTCGAGGCCGCAGAGTAGTGATCCCGTGCACCCGAACGACCCCGCCGGCAGGTCAAAATGGGAGAGGAGCCGTGCCACACGGTGGTCGCGGGCGGCCACGTTGCCGATCTCCTCCTCCGGTTTGTATACCCTGACCACATCCTCGCGGGGCACCCGGTGGACGGTGTCCAGGTAATCCGGTTTATGTTCCCTGATCCAGGCAAACGCCTCAGAAAAATCGTATTTGCGGTAGCGCCGCCCCGCAGGGTCTCTTCGCTCCCCTTCTGGGTCGGGAACGTAGCGGAGGATGCACCCGACCCGCTCGTTGTTGTCGTAGGCCGAGACTGCGTAGAGGCATCCATCGCGGTCCTCGATAAAGTCACGGAGTCGTATCGGCCGCATGTTTCCACCGGAGTGTCTCCAGGAACGCCTCCACTGCCTCCCATTCCGCTCCCTTCCTCAGAATGCGCCGTGCGGAGAGGTCGACCACGGTGCTTGGCGTTCCGGGAAGTTCCCCCCCGTCGATCAGGTAATCGTGGGGGGCGGAGACCTCATCGGGGCGGGTCGGCGCGATGTCGTCCGAGATGTTCGCGCTGGTAGACGTGATCGGGGCATCGAGTCTGCTGATGAGCTCTATGGCGATCTCGTTGTTGGGCCACCGGATCCCGATAAGACCCGTCCCTCCTGTGAGGATCTCCGGAAGACACGATCTCGCCGGGAGGATCACCGTCACCGGGCCCGGCAGGAACTGCTTGATGAACGCCCTTGCGAGATCGTCCACCTCCGCGATGGTTTCAAGCATCTCCATATCCGAGACCGCGACCGAGATCGGTTTGCTGACCGGTCTGTTCTTGGCCTCAAACACCTTCCTCACCGCATCCTCTGAGAGGGCGTCCGCACCCAGGCCATATACCGTCTCGGTCGGGTAGACTACGAGCCCATCACGCCGCAGCACCAGGACAGCCATATCGATCGGATCCATCAAAACTCACGCCCCCGCACGCGGTTGATATCAAAGACCGCTGTTTTGCTGATGTGCATCACGGCAAAAACCCCTGCCTGAATGGGGTCGGTCACGACCAGGTCGGCATGCTGCGGGACACTCCCGGCCATCTTAAGGGCGATCACCGGGATGCCTGCCGCCCTGACCCGGTCCACAGCACGCGAGACCTCGCCGCCCATCAGCGATCCGGCGAGCACCAGGATCGACGCCCTGGGGAGTCTTGCTACAGCGTCGACGGCGAGCGCCAGGTTCTGTTCGCCGACGAGTGGGATCGTGTCCACCGATATCCTCTCGCCGCGGATGTTGTGCCGATCCGCCTCGTTCACTGCGCCCATCGCCACCTGCGCCACCTGCGCCCCGCCGCCGATGATGATCACCCTTGACCCGAATATCCGGGAGAACGGGGGGTAGGTGGTGACCTCGATGACAGAAGGCACACGCGCAAGGTCAGCGACCATGTCGCCGTGGTTCCCGCACTCGTTGAACTCGAGGTAGATGGAAGCCCTCCCGGCGTTC
>DAFR01000004.1:5321-5566 GCA_002497965.1 Methanomicrobiaceae archaeon UBA436
CCGGCAGGAGTTTGAGACCTCCTCCAATCTCTCCAGAAACAGGGAATTTTTTGTCATATTCGCGCTGGTGGATATAATTGTTCCTCATGAGGGTTATAGGTTTTCGGTGAGCGAGGGTCGCTGGAAAGAGGCCATCAAACAATAGTCGTACTGGTTTGATAAACCTCTCCAGCGACGGATTCCGGGGGGTGGCCGGGTGGTGGGGGTGTTTCCACCCTAAATGGAAGAGAGTTTCCGGGTGACAT
>DAFR01000004.1:5724-6907 GCA_002497965.1 Methanomicrobiaceae archaeon UBA436
GTGGATGGCAAACACCGCGCAGCCTATACAGTGATACTTCTCTTTGGTGTTATCAGCCTCTTTGGCGATATAATCTATGAAGGGGCGCGGAGCGTTGCCGGGCCGTACCTCTACCTCCTTGGCGCCGGCGCCCTTGCCGTCGGGGTTGTCTCCGGACTGGGTGAGTTCCTCGGCTACGCCCTCCGTCTGGCGTCGGGTTACCTGGCCGATGCCACCCGGCATTACTGGGCGTTCACCTTCATAGGCTACGGGATGCTCGTTGCCGTCCCGCTCCTCGCGCTTGCCGGATCCTGGGAGATTGCTGCCCTCCTCCTCATACTTGAGCGGGTGGGGAAAGGCATCCGGGTGCCTGCACGCGATGCCATACTCTCTAACGCCACCGCGGCGGTCGGCAGGGGATGGGGGTTTGCCGTGCACGAGGCTCTCGACCAGATTGGGGCTATCGTCGGGCCGCTCCTGTTCGCCGCCATCTTCCTGCTGGATGGAGATTACCGGGGCGGATTCGCACTCCTTGCCGTTCCATTCGTGCTGATGATTCTTGCGCTCCTCTTTGCGCGGCGCAGGGTGCCGGAACCTACGTCGCTTGAGGGGAGTGGCCCTGCCCCCGGTGAAGCCCTTTCCCTTCCCCGCACCCTGCTACCCTACGGTCTCTTCACCGCGCTCACCATGGCCGGGTTCGCGACTTTCCCGGTCATCGCCTACCATTTTGCCGTTACCGGCACGGTCACGGAAGCAGAGATCCCGCTCTTCTACGCTGTTGCCATGGGGGTCGATGCCGTTGCGGCGCTCGCCATCGGGCGCGCGTATGATCGGTTCGGGCTTTCTGTCCTCCTCTCGGTGCCTCTCCTCGGCATCTGTATCCCCTTCCTGGCCTTCGGGACAGACCACGCCCTGGCCTTTGCCGCCGTGGTGCTCTGGGGCGCGGCAATGGGTGCGCAGGAGACAGTCCTCCGGGCCGCTCTTGCGGACTACACCCATATCAGCAAGCGCGGGACGGCCTATGGGGTATTCAATACGGTCTACGGGGCTGCCTGGTTTGCCGGGAGCGCTGTCATCGGCTGGGCCTACGCCTTCTCCATCCCGTATGTCATCGGGTTCCTTGTGCTGATGCAGGTCCTGGCGCTGGGGGCTTTTGCCTGGATGAGTCGCGGGTTCAGCTCAGCGGCAGCGTCCTGAGTATAAA
>DAFR01000004.1:6935-7403 GCA_002497965.1 Methanomicrobiaceae archaeon UBA436
CTCTAACCGGGTTTTTCCTGGATATTCTGGCACTATCAGAGTGGTGCAGCAGGGGGAGAGGGATCCGGGCACGCATCACCGTGCCCGGATCTCCCGCGCCACCCTGCGTCCGAGTTCGTATGCCCTGGTGAGTTCATCAGCGTCGGGACGGTAGTTCACATGGAAACCGCCATCGATCACCTCGATCCCGGCTTCTTTAAGCGCCTCCTCAATTCGGGCTACCGCTCCGCCCATGCCGCCGTGCGATCCAAACCCGCAACCGATCTTCTTTGCCGTCAGGCGGCCGCCGGGCTGGAGGCCGCGGAGGTAACTCAGAAACCCGGCCACAGTGGGGAGAACCTCGTCCTGGAGCGTCGGCGACCCCACAAGGACAGCCTTTGAGTCGAGGATCTCCGTGACGATATCGCTCCGGTGCGTCCCCTCGTAGCGGCCGTCGCGCAGGAGGCAGACACGGAGGTCGACGCCCTC
>DAFR01000099.1:0-1202 GCA_002497965.1 Methanomicrobiaceae archaeon UBA436
ACGACGTAGGCAAACTTCTGCCGTTCGACGCCGGTGTAGACGACCGTGTCATGGGATGGTATAAATCCTGCGGCGATGAGCGACTCGACGGTGTGCTCGATGACCTCATCATCGGTCATCCGGGAGACGGCATCACCCTCGTTATAGGTGATCTCGGCGAGGATCGAGGAGTGGCCCGGCGGAGCGACCGCAACGCTGTAATTTGACGGGAACGATATCCGGTTGAAGAGCCCCGTCTTCTCGTCGGGGACGTAGAGCCAGGATATATCAGGCACCTCCCCGGCAAGACCGATGAAGACCGAACAGAGCGAGTTGTAGCGGAGGGCGCCGCACGCCGCCTGCACATCCGCCGGGACATCCATAAGGCAGGGGAGCAGGTGCTGGAGCGGGATCGTCGAGATCAGGCGATCGGCGTAAACGGTCTCGCGGCCGTCGCTCACCGCAAACCCCCCGTTCTCCTCGCGGATAGAGGTGACGGAAAAACCTGTCCTGACAGCATGGAGGATGGGTTCTGCGATTGCCCTGATCAGGGCCTCGATCCCTCCTCTCACCGGGTAGGAGAACACCGCCTGGTGAACGTAGCCCTCGGTCTCGATGCCGATGGCCGATTTAATGATGTCCTCGACCGGAGGGCGTGGGATCCGCCCCTCCACCCAGTGGTGCGACATCCGGTCGACGGGGTAGTTCCAGATCTTCTCGTTGTAGGGGATCATGTAACACTCGGCGATACCACGTCCGAAAGTGAAGTTTATCCACTCGGCAAAGTTTGTCGGCGGCGGGACCTCGCCTTTCTCGACGGCAATGAGGTTCTTGATGAACTCATAGATGCAGAAGAAGCGGTCCTCCTCAGGCAGTTGATACAGCCCGTTCTCAAAGGGGTACTTGACGTACCGGCCCTTGTAGAGGATCTTTGTGTTCCGGTTCCGGCGGTCAGCGTTATCTCCGAGGACGGAGAGCATGAAGGAGAGAACCTCGCTGTCGCGGGAGAAGATTATGTGCGATCCCCCGATATCGAACGTGAACCCCGCCTCTATCCTCGAACGGCAGAGCCCCCCTATCTTATCGCTCCCCTCGAGAACGATGACCTCGCCGCCCCGATCGTGGAGCAGACGGGCCAGGGTCATACCGGTAAGGCCGCCGCCCAGTACCGCCGATTTCACGCCTATACTGTTTCATGCCGGTGCCATATATGGTTGAGCATC
>DAFR01000099.1:1277-10705 GCA_002497965.1 Methanomicrobiaceae archaeon UBA436
TAAAAATAAACTTCTTTTGTTAAGTGGGCGTAACCCCCCAAAAGAGCGCAAACAACGAGAGTTCAGAAAGAAAAGAGCGATCAGATTGGTGCTTTACCGATCTTTTTGATCAGATTCTCAAGCACAACATCGCGCATTCCCTCAACAAACTTGATGCTCCCGACAACAAGGTGACCCCCTCCGCTCACACCGGCACCGGTGATCTCGTTCCTGAGTTCACGCACCATCTGCGGGATGTTCATCATAACACCACGTGAACGCAGGACAGCAAAGTCCGGGCCGTAGCCTATCGTGACGATCGGTTCGCCGGGGTGCGCCCGGACCAGCCGGTCGTGCACCTCACCGGAGGTCTTTCCTGGCGGCGGGAAGGTGAACCGGTGAGCGAAAAGTTCCACATCGAGCATGAAGAGGCGGGCACCGTTCTCGAGCACCCGCCTCTCGACGTGCGGCATGATGGCCTCAACCTGCTCCTCAATCGCGCGGTTCGCCTCCTCGACCAGGAGATCAACGAGTCGTTCGTGGCGCTCAGGGTTGCCCGAGAGGTTCAGGATATCTTTGATGATCTCCCTGCCATCACCAAACCTGAGCCAGAACTGCTCGTAGTCGAGAGCGAGCGCAATATCACGACAATCGTCCTCCGAATATTCCGGCGCAGCAACCGCAAGGTATCGCGCACGTTCCGGAGCCTCGCTCCGGTCGCCGACTCCCGCAACCGCCGGCAGGTGCCGGATCTGGCTCTCAATCGCCGGGTTGACCATACGTGCGATCTCCGTCCCCAGCATCCCTGCCGTGATCCCGTAATCACCGCCAACATGGTAGGGGTTGACGTGCGCTATCAGGTAGTCGTCCACGACCTCATCGGGATGGTGGTGATCCACGACCATCACCGGGAGATCGTAGATCCTTGTCATCTTCAGCGACGGCATATCCTCCTCGGTTGAACCGTTGTCCATCAGAAGGATCAGCGGCATCTTCTGACCGTAGCGGACGCTGTCTTTGAGGGCAAAATCAAGATCCCGCGTGATGTCCTCGATCTCATAGAACGGAGCTTTCGAGGGTGCACGTTTGAAGAGGAAATACTCAGCATCAAAATCAGCGCCGCTCTCCCGGAGCAGTGCGGTCACCGCCTGCTCAATGGCGACGGCGGCGCATATACCGTCCGCATCTGCGTGGTGCCGCAGGACGATCGGACGCGACGAGAAGACCGCTTTGCGGATCTCCTTTGCCACTTTGCGCATCTGCGGCCTCAGGGCCTCAAGAACCTCGCTCTCAACCAGGAACGGGATCTCCCGGGGCTCCGCACGTTTATCAAGTGCCGCCTCGATCCGCTCCCTGACCACTGCCGCCTCCTCAGGCATCAGGACGATCATGGACTCGACCTCGATCTGGAGCTGGTTGTTGCGCTGCATCACCTCGCCGGTGACTGCAACAATGTCCCCGAGTTCGATCTCAGGATAGGCACGGACTCCGGCCTCGATGAAAGCCGCTGCGTTCGCCGTGCCGGACTCGTCCACAATCGTGAAGATAGTCGGGCCTGAGGTCTGCTTGATCTGGGCAACCTCCCCCCTGATCATCACCGTTTTTCCGACCCTCTTCCCGATATCGCCAAGGAGCACAGAGGGCATCTTCTTGATCACATTCTCCGTCTGGTAGACGATCGGCGTGACCTCCTCAAGGTCGATGTTGCCATTGCTCCTGACCTGAAGGACATGAACTATGATGGGGTCGCGCTCGGTATGCTTCATCTTCACGTTGGTCTTATGAACAAGACCTTTGACCCTGTCATTTAACTGGACAAAGACGCCGAAGGGGGCAAACCCCTGTACCCACCCGAGGTAGATCTTTCCCTCCTCCACCTCATCAAGGCCACAGGTTGCTCCAAGGCGATAAACAATTGTATCATCGGTATTTTGCATGGTCAATTCTCCACATCAATCCCCGGACACATCAGCGGTGTGGCCGGTAAGTTCATACAACCGGCACTCACCATCCCGCCTGCCCTTCGCAATGATAATATCCCCGCTCTCCAGTCGAACACTCTTTCCCGGGCGGTATACCCAGTGATCACCGCGCTTGATGGCGAGCACAACCATCCCGGTCACCGTCCCGAGCGAGGCCTCCTTTAGGGTCCTGCCCACAAGCGGCGACGACGGCTCCACGCGCATCCGCGTGATGATCTCATCGGATTCCCGAACGATCCTCTTGAAGAGCGGCGGGATCTCGATATCGCGAAGCAGCACATCCACTATCGAATGGGCTGCATCACTGATCGCCTGCGTAAACGCTGACATGTAGAGAAGGCCGCGCAGGTGACGAACATCATCAATCTTTCGTGCGGCCTCGAGAATCCAGAGGTCCAGGTCGTAGCGCATATCATCGAGCCTTGAGTCCAGGGAGACCACCTCGTGCGCCACCTCCTTGTTGTTGAATAGAAGGGAGGTGTAGGCCAGTCCGACAGAGAGTTCCGAGAGGTTCTTCATCTCGATGATCAGTTGAACCGCGCGATCGAGGTCGTCGACCTCACCACTGCTCGATGGCTCTTTTCCGGGACACTCCACCATCCCGGCCATCCGGGCAAGAATCTCCTTCCCGGCCTCAGGGCCGCGTGGTATCAGGATATCGCCTGCCTCAACCCGTGTGTTCTTGTCTGGATCGTAGATCCAGCCTTTTCCACGCCGGATGGCGATCACCTGCATCCCGGTTGTGCTCTGGACCTTGAGGTCACCGAGCGTCCGGCCGGCAAGGTCGCTCCCCTGGCTGACAATGAGCCTGGTGACGATCTCCTCCGCCGCCGGCATGGCGCGCTTGAGTTCTGCAGGGAACTTGATGTCCTTTAAGATGAGTTTTGCCATATCCGAGGCCGAGTTAGCGATCCTCTCTGCGGCTTCGACCACCTGGAGCATACCACTCATAGCCTCGGCCTCTTCAAGCCTTCTTGCGCCGAGGACACTCTGGATCCTGGCCTGATAGACAAGGCCATTCATCCTCTCCTCAAGATTGATCACCTCGAGCGCAATCTCTTTACTCTCGAATAGGATCGCGGAGTAAGCCAGGTCGACCATCAACTCAGAGATGTCCTTCATCTCGATCAGGACTTCTTTGAAACTAACCGGCTGATATTCAACGTCAGTCATGGTCTGTTAAATTGGATTCTTTTTTTTGACTACAGCAGCAGGTCAATCATTGCCACCAGTGCGGCCGCACCTATCAGGTCAATCAGACTCGTGATGACAGGAATCCCGAAGTTGTCGGGATCGAGACCGTAGCGGAATGAAAGACTCGCGGTGATGTACGCCACGCCGATCACCAGTGTCATGACGATCAGACCCGCCGCAAGGCTGATGATTACCAGCATTCCTGGACCGGGGCTATTTGACCCCATAAGCACCGCTGCGCCATGCGCTATGAGCGCCAGCAGTGGAAGCAGTATCAAAGTATAGAGATAGGAAATAATAAAATGATGGGCAACGTTGCCTTCGGGTATAAACGTTGGGTTGATCTCACCGGTGTGCATCCCGGTCGAGAGGCGTGATCCAAGGATACCACCGATCGACCCGAGAATGCCCGTGAATGGCGGTATAAGGATGAGGAAGGCTGCGGTTGTCACCAGTATATCGAGGCTGGAGGAGTAGGTCAGCCCCGCCATTGTGCCGATGACGCTCAGCGGTATGAGCAGCCCGATATTTTCCCGGACAATCGGCCCGATCCCTTCCGGCCGGTGCAGGGTGTAGATTATGGCAGCGACCGTGAGACCAACCGCTACACCACCGAGAATCAGGCGTGCCAGGGGGTCAAGGAGCATGACAAAGGCCGCCGAGATCATCAGGATGGGAAGGGTTATGATATCCCCGAAGGTGGTGACGGTCGGTGCGGCGATCATGTCCAGGTCAAGGCCGTAGCGGTAACTTGCAAGGGCGATGAGCAGGGTGATCCCGGTCACCACCGTCCCGGCAAGTATGCCGGTAACAACCGAGATCAGTACAAGGTCTGTGACGCCGATCACCGGATACCCAAAGATCCGGCTCGCCGCATAGGCAAAGATGCCGAGGACGAATGCTATCAGGATTGTCACCACAAAGGAGACACGGATGTTGTCCCCGAGAACGCTCCCCTCCCCAAAATCGACGGAGAACTCCCCGAGGTGCATCGCAGAGGAGAGGCGGGAGGCAAGAACGCCGGCGATGCTCCCGCGGATATGGATGATCGAGGGCAGGAGCACCATCAGTCCCGGTATCAACAGGAGGTTTTCACGTACTGAACCAAGATATATGCCTGCTACGCTCGAGACAGCGGCACTGACCAGCAGGGCGCAGAGACCTGTAAGTATCAGGCGGCTCCTGGCAAACAGCCCCTGCTCCATCAGTATCACCATCCATCTCGATCAACTCCTGTAGGGTATCTCCAGCACCGTCAGATCGGCCGGGAGGATCACATTGCCTTTATACTGTCGCCGGGCATCGCGTATATGGTTTGTTGTTGTCGTATACCTGGAACTTATATGCACAAGCGCGAGCATATGGGCGCCCAGGGCATCGGCCGCTTCTCCCGCCTCACCGGCGGTCGAGTGCAGAACCTCACGGGCGCGCTCGCGCTCCTGGTCGTCAAATGTGGCGTCGTGGATCAGGAGATCCGCATCCCGGATCATCGCCGCGGTATCGACCCTCTCATGGAGAGGCCGCGTATCACCGGTATAGACAACTTTCCTCCCCGGCCGCGGTTCGCCCAGAACCTCTACAGGCGAGACCTCCGTCTCCACACCGCCGCGGACGATGCGAACGGTCTCACCGCGCTGCAACCGCCCGAAGAGCGGGCCGGGCGGGACGCCGAGTTCGATCGCCCGGTCGCGGTTGAACCTCCCGGGCCGTTCGTCCTCCTCAAGGAGATAGCCGAGCCCCGGGATACCATGGAGCGTTGCAAACGCCCGAACGGTGTAGCCGTTGAATGGGACAATCGAACCGTGTTCAAGGGTGTGGGCGGTGATCGGGAAACTCCGGGTGTGGCGGCCGATCCTCTGCACCACGTCAACAAACTCACCGACCCCTGGCGGGCCATACACCGGGAGAGGTTCTGTCCTTCCTGCGAACGCAAGCGTCTCAACGAGCCCGAATACGCCAAGGAAGTGGTCGGCGTGCCAGTGGGTGATGAAGATGGCATCAACGGTGAAACCTGTCCTGGCGCGCATCATCTGCTGCTGGGCGCCCTCGCCGCAGTCAAAGAGCAGTGTGTCGGAGCCGCGCCGTATGAGTATACAGGAAGGGTTCCTCTGCGGGGAGGGGAGGGCTCCAGAGGTGCCCAGGAAGTGGACGTGCAGCGTCTCTCCGGCTATACAAACCATCTCCTGAATGCCGCAAGGCTTCGTCTCGCCTCATCGAGATTCCGGCCCTCGATGACGACCGGGCCGGTATAATTACGGGCGATGGTCCGGCCGGCCTTCTGCCAGGGGATGGTGCCGTCACCGAGCGCCAGGTGTTCGTCCGACTGCCCGTGGTTGTCGTGGATGTGGAGGTGGTCAGCCTCTCCGATATGCGCAAGGAACGCGTCCACAAGACCGTTGGTGTTGGCGTGCCCGAGATCGAAGGTGATCCCGATCCCGGGAATACCCTCCGTAAGACCGAGGATCTCCTCGGGGTACCGGCAGAGAAAGTCTCTGATGCTGATCATGTTCTCGACGCATGCCAGGACGCCGCAATCCTCTGCCTCTTTTCCGATCTCATCAAGCGCAGTCTTCTGCTGTCTCCAGACCATATCGGGGGCAAGTTTTCCCAGCGGTGAAAGATATCCGGGGTGAATCGTCACCCGGTCGGTCAGTTCAGCCGCATAGCGGATACAGCAGCAGATCTGGCGGATGGACTCGCGCCAGATGGGGTGGTTAAGCGAGGCGAGGTTCAAATCACTGTAAGGAGCGTGAACGCTCACAAGAAGCCCGGTGCTCGCGAGACATTCCTTTATAGCAGTGAAATTCGAAGGGTTATCCAGGCGGTAGTTCCCGTCGGCGACTATCTCCCAACCGGCGTACCCGATCTCCTCGACCCCGTAGATCCAGTCAAATGACTCCCAGACTTTTGAGGAGGCGGAGAAATACGGGATGAGACTCATCCATCCACCCCTGCCAGCCGGGATAGCAGGCCGCGGACCTCTGTGGTAAACTCTTCAAGCGAACCCTCATTTTCTATCCGATAGTCCGCGAGTTCAAGTGCCCGACCAAGCCCCCAGCCAAGTTCCCGCTCGTCACGGGCGCGCAGTTCATCCGGCGTGAGGGTATCATCCGGCCTGCCGCGTTTCGCGAGGCGCCGGTAACGCGTCTCAAAACTCGAGTCGATCGCGATGAGCGTGAAATCCGGAAAATGCTCCCGGAAGACCGCAACCTCCCGGTCACCCCGGATACCGTCCACCAGCACCACCGGAGCGCCCTGCGACTCAATGACCGGGATTGTGAGACGGGCGATTGCATCCATGCCGAGGTCGGTGCGCAGCTGCGCCGAGATCGCACCAAGGTTTTCGTCTGTGGGGGGGAGCCCGGCTTCTCTTGCCCGTTCACGTATCACGTCCCCCATGACCACGACAGGTATCCCGAGCTCGCGGGCAATCCCTGAGACCTCTCCCTTCCCGCTCCCGGGCATACCAACGATTCCAATGACCTTCATCCGGTTCCTCCATCCATCCAGAACAGCGGGCCGCACCGGCGGCGCGGGTTGCGGCGACCACCATAAACGTCTCCTTAGCGGTTGCGTTCCAGACGATATTATGCTTAACGTCGGTTATCGCGATGGGTCGTAGACGACCTCTCCGTCCTCCCGTGTGCGGATACGTAGCCGACGGGCAAGCGGCGACGCTGCATCCTGGAGTTCCTGCAGGCTGAGGGGGACGAAACCCGCGGTCACGCCCTGCTGGAGGACCAGGTCGAGGTCGCCGGCTGCATTTGCAATCTCCGGGAGTTCGGCCTCGTGGCCCCGGAAGAGGGTGACCACGATCTCGCAGGTCTCAAGGCTGCCTGTGGCCTTTGCCCGTTTGCATGCGGCGAGGGATTGTCTCACCGCATTTACGGCGGGGAGTTTCAGCAGGTCGTCGTAGCGGTCCCACGTCGTCTTGATGTCAAGCGCGATCATGTCCACCAGCCGTTCTTCTATGAGTTTCTCGATCACGCGGGGGAAGACCCCGTTTGTGTGCAGCCCTACGGAGAACCCCATTCTGCGGGCAGCGGAGGCAAGGTAGGCGAGCGCCTGTCCCTGCATGGTGGGTTCGCCGCCTGAGAAGACAACGGCACCTGCAACCATGCGTGAACCCCGGATCATCTCGACTATCTCGTCGGCATCGCGGATATCCTCGCCGCCCTGGAGGGGGATGTTGTGGCAGTAGAAGCAGCGCGCGGGGCATCCTCTCAGGAAGACGGTGCATGCCGCCCTTCCGTGCCAGTCAACGGTGCTTAGGGGGACAAATCCTCCGAAGTTTACATGCATCTGATCACGTTGCAAGAGAGGGGTGGGTGCTTATTTCTTGTAATCCTTGGGTTTCCGGTTACGAAATAACATCTGAATAATCTTAAATCAAGTTTACTTGCCGAGCGATCAAGTCCATTTTAGCCCGATTTCAAAAAAACAAGGCTTTATCACCTTATTTCATCCAATATAGGTTCATGGGTCTCATAGAAGATGCCCGGCGCGGCGTCATCACTGAAGAGATGCGCACCGTTGCGAGAGCGGAGGGTGTAACCGAAGATTTTGTCAGGCGCGGTGTGGCCGAGGGGCACATAGTCATCCCGGTATCCCCCTACCGGAAGGTGAAGATCTGCGGTATCGGCGAGGGGCTTCGCACAAAGGTCAACGCGAGTATAGGCACGTCATCGGACATCGTCGATATCGATATGGAGATGGAAAAGGCACGGCAGGCCGAACGCGCCGGTGCCGATACACTGATGGAACTCTCGACCGGCGGGGATCTTACGGAGATCCGGCGCCGTGTCATCGAGGCGACCAGCCTCTCGGTGGGCTCGGTGCCGCTCTACCAGGCTTTCATCGAGGCCGCCAGGAAGTATGGGGCGGTCGTTAACATGGAGGAGGATGACCTCTTCCGGATCACGGCGGAGCAAGCGAAGGCCGGGACCAACTTCATGGCGATCCATACGGGGATAAACTACGAGACGATGAAACGCCTGCAGAACCAGGGGCGGCACGGCGGGCTTGTCTCACGGGGCGGGGCGTTCATGACCGCCTGGATGCTCCACAACGAGAAGGAGAACCCGCTCTATGCGGAGTTTGACTACCTTCTTGAGATCCTCAAGGAACACGAGGTCACGCTATCTTTCGGCAACGGTATGCGGGCAGGTGCGGTTCACGACGCAACCGATCGCGCCCAGATCCAGGAACTGCTCATAAACGCGGAACTTGCCGATAAGGCGCACGCGGAGGGTGTGCAGTCGATCATTGAGGGGCCGGGGCATATCCCGATCGACGAGATCGAGGCAAACGTCATAATCCAGAAGAGGGTTACGAACCGAAAACCGTTCTATATGCTAGGTCCTCTGGTCACCGATATCGCGCCAGGATATGACGACCGTGTGGCGGCCATAGGTGCCGCTCTCTCCTCGTCATATGGTGCTGACTTTATCTGCTATGTGACGCCCGCAGAGCACCTGGCGCTACCCACACCCGAGGAGGTCTACGAGGGCGTCATCAGTGCACGTATCGCCGCCCACGTTGGGGATATGGTTAAACTCAAGAAGCGTGACGCTGACCTGGAGATGGGGCATGCACGCCGCGATCTCGACTGGGAGCGGCAGTTTGCGGTCGCGATCAACCCCGAACGTGCCAGGGCGATCCGGCAGGAGAGGATGCCCGCTGATGCCGATGCATGCACGATGTGCGGGGACTACTGTGCGTTAAAGATTGTCGGGCGGCACTTCAACTTCTGATAGACGGGCGCTGGATGCCATCCGTGCCAATTATTTTCAGCCAGGGGAAAGGATACATCATGAAACCCGATACCGAAAAACTTGTAGAAGATTTCCTTGCTCAGACCGACGACCTCAGCGATGAGATCACAGAGGATGTCCGGGAGATGCTCGGGGTTGTGCCTTTCATCTTCGGGGTGCTGCGCAAACGCCCTGAGGTCTTTGCTCTCTCCGCTCTTGCCGATTATCGGATCTCCCGGCCTGATTCTCTCGACCCGAAGGTTGCTGAACTGGTTGCCGTTGCGGCCGCGGCAGGCGCAGGAGCGGAGAGTTGCCTGAAGGTTCACATGGAGGCCGCGCTGAAGGAGGGTGCTTCGCCGGAACAGATCCTGGATGTCCTCCTGATCGCCGGAATGATAGGCAAGACACGCATCCTTGCCACCACCCTACGCCAGTTCAGGGATGTCTGTGGTGAGGGGGGAGGCGGGCGGGAGTAGACGGACGGACTGCCACCCGTGCCTTCGACAACACCTGTCCGGGG
>DAFR01000111.1 GCA_002497965.1 Methanomicrobiaceae archaeon UBA436
ACCATCTTAAACGAGACGACGGTCGACTACCGCTGGATGGAAGAGAACCTCCCGGTCCTCGGGGACGGTGTGACCCACTACTACCACCAGGGCCCCGTGTTTGAGGGGGACAAATGGGACCCGAACGAGACGACCAACTTCAAGGACAGGGGGGCGGTTAAGGGGACCAACATTCGCGATCTTGCCGAACTGGTCGGCGGCGCCGGGCCCGGTGATGAGATCATGGTAAAGGCGGTCGACGGCTACCACGTCGAGTTTCCATACGAGAACGTCTACGAACCTGACCCACGCCAGGGCCCAATAGGGGTCTGTTGGTACAACGGCGGCGATCCTGAGGTCGGCGAGAGGCAGGGGACAGGCTACGTTCCGGACTACTACACCGGGATGAGGCTTGTCTTCTTCGCGGACAACTCCACCAACCCCGAAGGGCTCCACGTCTATGGAAACTGGGACATGCATGAGACGCTCCCTGATGCCGCCCAGCACTTTTACGACGGTCTCTACCCCTCGACAAGCGGTCTTACGGTGAAGTGGGTGGATGAGATCAGGGTTTACACCGGTGGCTACCAGGGTGAGAAAGGAGCCCTGGCGGGATCCCTCACCACCCCGGAGGGGACGGCTGCCGAACCAACAGAGGCCCCGCTCTCCCTGCTGGTGACGGTTCTCGCGGTCGCTGGAGCAGCGATCCTCTGCGCCAGGAGAGGAGGGGCGTGATCCCGGTGCGCCGCAGGGCATACCCCGCCCTCCTCATACTGGTCTCCATCGGCCTTCTGGCCCTCGCGGCCGGGTGCCTCGGGACGACTGAGACTGACGACTACCCGCCCTGGAACCTGACGCTTCTTGGCGATACCGAGATTGTGCTCAGCCTCGATGAGATCAGGGAGATGGACGCCGTCGAGGGTTACGGGTATGCGGTCTCCACGGTCGGGATCAGGTACGGCCCGAACCGTTACCGGGGTGTGCTCCTGACCGACCTGCTCGATATGGTGGGCGGGGTCGGAGAGGACGATCTCGTCTACGTCTCAGCGCCGGACGGCTACATGTGGGTCTTTGATGCTGTGCAGGTGAGGGGTGAGGAACTCTTTACTTTCGATGAGAACCTGCGTGAGATCCCCTCACCGCCGCTCCAGGTTATCCTGGCCTACGACTGTGACGGGAAACCCCTGGCCCACGACAACGGCGGCCCGCTCAGACTTGTTGTCATATCAGAGACGCCTGACGTCATCACCGAAGGGAGCCCCTGGGTGAAGTGGGTCGATAAGATCGAGGTCAGAAGAAGATGAACCGGAGTGTAGCCTTCCTGGCGGTGCTTGGCCTTCTCATCATCCTTGCAGCCGCTGCGGGCTGCACGGGATCGGATCAGGAACGCACCCCTCTCAAGGTTGTCCCGGCCGGGAGCCTTCTATACCCGTTTGAGCAGATAGAGGCTGAGTTCGAGAACCAGTACCCCGAGATCGACGTCCAGCTCGAGGGGCACGGGAGTATCCAGGCCATCCGGCAGGTGACCGACCTCCAGCGGCCCATCGATGTCGTCGCAGTCGCCGACGCGTCCCTCGTCCCGGACATGATGTTCATCCCGATGGGCGAGGGCGAGGAGAACTACACCGACTGGTACATCCCCTTTGCCGAGAACGAGATCGTGATCGCCTACACCGACCGTAGCAGGGGTGCAGACGAGATCACACCCGGGAACTGGTACCGCACCCTGGCCAGGCCGGAGGTGCGGGTGGGTTTCTCAAACCCGATGCTCGATTCCTGCGGTTATCGGGCGCTTATGGTGACAGCGCTTGCAGAGGATTACTACAACGAGCCAGGGCTCTTTGAGGAGATCATCGGTGGTGCATTCGATCCCCCGATCAGGCCTCAACTCCAGGACGGGATGACCACGATCAACCTCCCCGAACGGATGAGACCCGCAACAGACAAGGTTGCCATACGGGACGGGAGCATCTACCTCCTCTCCCTCCTTGATGCCGGCGGGATCGACTACGCTTTTGAGTACCGGAGCGTTGCCGAGGAGCACGGGCTCCACTGGATCGACCTGCCCCCCGAGATAAACCTCGGTTCAGCGGAACACGCCGACTATTACGGAAAGGTGCGCGTGAACCTGGGGTTCCAGCGGTTCCAGTCCATCGGCAGCGAGCGGATCGGCCAGCCGATAGTCTACGCGATCACCGTTCCGCGCAACGCCCCGCACCCGGAGGAAGCGCAGATGTTTGTAGAATTTGTTATCGAGGCGTTCCGCGAGGAGAGAGCCGGATGGCCCGACCCCCTCAGCCCGGAGATGAGGGCTGTCAGCGTGTAGCGTGCCATCCATTGACAAACCTTTTCCGCACTGCCCCCAAACCTAAAAGAGAGACTGCGCCCGGCGGTGCGGCTCTGGCATCCCGCCGGGGAGTAGCGCCGCCGGGAGATGGGAGAGAGCCCCTTCTGCCGGCAAAAGACCGATGGGATACCAACTATGTTCTGGAACAGGGCGATGGAGACGATCCGGGGCGACGAACTTACGGATCTCCAGATTAAACGGCTGAAGTGGTCACTGGACCAGGCCGGGAAGACCGGGCTATACCAGAGAAGGATGAAAGAGGCTGGCGTCTCGCCTGGCGACATAAAGACGCTTGAGGACGTGGAGAAACTTCCTTTCACCACAAAAAAGGATCTCCAGGCCGGATACCCGTTCGGGCTCTTTGCCGTCCCCCTGAAAGAGGTTGTCCGGATCCACACCACATCCGGGACGACCGGGAAACCGACTGTTGTCGGCTACACCCGGCAGGACCTGGAGAACTGGTCGGAACTGATCGCGCGAAACATGACGATGATCGGGCTTGGAGAAGACGACATCTTTCAGAACGCTGTCAATTACGGGCTTTTCACCGGAGGGCTCGGGTTCCACTACGGCGCCGAGAAGATCGGGATGACCGTGATCCCGAGCGCAACCGGGAACACCCGCCGCCAGATCGAGATGATCGAGGACTTCGGGGTGACCGCCATCCACTGCACCCCCAGTTACGCCCTCCATCTCGCCGAGGTGGCAGAATCGATGGGAAAGAGCCTGGATACCCTCAAAACAGGAATATTCGGGGCTGAACCCTGGTCAGAGAGCATGAGGGGCGAGCTCGAACGCCGTCTTGGGCTGAAAGCCTACGACAGTTACGGGCTCTCGGAGATGTACGGGCCCGGTGTGGCGTTTGAGTGCCCGGAGAGGGACGGGCTCCATATCTGGCACGACTCTTACCTGGTTGAGGTCATCGACCCCGCGACCGGGGAACGCCTCGATCCCGGGGAGCGGGGCGAACTTGTCATCACACCGCTTGTCAAGGAGGCGATGCCGCTCATCCGCTACCGTACCGGCGACATTACTCGATTGATGGATGAGGACGGCTGCGCCTGCGGCCGCGGCCAGAAGATCGAGCGGATCACCGGCAGGTGCGACGATATGCTGGTCATCCGCGGGATCAACGTCTTCCCCTCCCAGATTGAGCATGTACTGCGTAGCCTTCCCGAGGTCGGGGATCAGTTCATGGTATATATCGACCGTGTAAAACATCTTGACGAGATGACGATCGAGGTAGAGATGAGCAAGGTCTCGTTCTCCGGCGAACTTCAGGACCTCACCCGCATCCAGAAAAAGATATCGGCTGAGCTTCAGAACACGCTCGGGCTGCGGACAGCGGTGCGACTGGTGGAGCCGGGGTCTCTCCCGCGGTTCGAGGGGAAGGCAAGACGTGTCATAGACCGGCGGGGGAATGCCTGAGATGCCGCCCTGGAACCCTCGGATCGAGGAGATGCCGATTGATGAACTCCAGCGGCTCCAGTTCAAGCTCCTCAAATCCCAGGTATACCGGCTCTACAGTTTTAACGAGTTCTACCGGCGCCGGATGAAGGAGCACGGCGTCCACCCCGACGATATAAGGAATCTTGAGGATCTCGCGAAACTTCCGTTTATGTACAAGTCAGACCTGCGCGACGGTTACCCGGATAAGATATTCACCGTCGAGCGGAGCGAACTGGTCAGGTACCATGTCTCCTCCGGGACAACAGGAAAACCGACCGTCGTCGGGTATACAGAGCGCGACATCGCAAACTGGAGCGAGTCTCTTGCACGGGCGTTCTCCTCCTGCGGTCTTGGCCGTGGGGACGTTGTTCAGGTGAGTTACGGCTACGGGCTCTTCACCGGAGGGCTTGGTGCACACTACGGCGCCGAGCGTCTCGGGGCAACGGTGCTCCCGACAAGCGTCGGGAACACCGAGCGCCAGGTGGAACTGATGCAGGATCTCCACGTCACTGCCATCGCCTGCACCCCCTCCTACCTCCTCCACATCGGTGAGGTGGCGGAGAAGATGGGCATCTCGATACGGGACGACACCGACCTCCAGATGGGTTTCCTGGGCGCCGAACCGTGGTCGGAGCAGATGCGAACGCGGATCCAGGACTGGCTCGGGATCCGTGCTTACGACATCTACGGGACGAGCGAACTCTCAGGCCCGATGTTCACGGAGTGCAGCGAGCAGCAGGGGATCCACATCTGGGGAGACCTGGCGCTCCTGGAGGTTGTTGACCCCGCGACCGGCGAGGTTCTTGAAGCCGGTGAGGAGGGGGAACTCACCGTCACGATGCTCCAGAAAGAGGCGCTCCCGATGGTCCGCTACCGGACGGGTGACCTTACAGTTATCGATACGGATCGCTGCGCCTGCGGCCGGACACACCCGCGTATCGGTCGGATACGCGGCAGGGTTGACGATATGCTGATCGTCCGGGGTATCAACGTATTCCCATCACAGGTGGAGCATACGCTGCTTGAGATACCCGAGGTCGGGAAGCATTTCCAGATAGTCGTCGATCGGAAGGGTGCGCTCGACTCGATGCTCGTGCGGGTGGAGGTGAGCGAGGAGGCATTCTCCGACAGGATCCCTGATCTCATGGTGATCAAGAGGAAGGTGGAGCACCGTCTCAAGAGTTCGCTCAACGTGAGCGTGGAGGTTGAACTGGTCGAACCGGGGACTCTTCCGCGGTTTGAGGGCAAATCCAGGAAAGTTATAGACAGGAGGTCATTGTAATGGAGAAGTCGTCATATATCATCAAACAGATCTCGGTCTTCTCGGAGAACCGGCCGGGACGGCTTGCAGCAATTGCTGCTGCGCTGCGCGATGCCAGGATTAACATCCTGGCGTTCAGCATAGCCGAGGCGGACGGGTTCGGTGTCGTTCGCGCGCTTGTAGACCGGCCGGACGATGCCTACCGGACGTTGACCGAACTCGGGTTCCGCGTCTCGTTCACCGATGTCATCGGGGTGAAGATGCGCGATGAGCCCGGAGGACTCTCGGAGATAGCCTCGGTGCTCGGGGATGCCGGGATCAACATAGAGTATGCCTATGCATACTCCGGTAAAGATGCGGCTGTTCTGATCCTTCGCGTGGACCAGGTCGAGGATGCCATCCAAAAGATACTGGACCACGGCGGAGAACTCCTGAGACTCCCCGGCCGTTCGTGAAGACACCCTGAAACGGACGAACCCGGGGTCAGCGGGTTAAGAGAGCCGGCGCATAAACCCACAAACTTTTTCCCGGGGATAATCCGTGACAGTTGCTGGTGGGAAGCCCTGTCCGGGAGGAAGAGATGATTTTTACAGCGAGGTCTTCACCGTGACACCGGATATGCACTCCCTTGGCAGTGTATCAAGGGGAAATCGCCCCGCCCCTGTCGCTCGCGTCTCACTGAAAACCTCTCTCGCCGGGACACCCGCCATCGCCCGGGGGCGGGGGCAGTGCATGAGATATCGGGGATGGAAACGCGATTTCAATGGATCTTTTGTGAGGAGGCCGCTCCGTGACAGCCTGATCGCTGCCTCCACACCCAGGCGGTCGACCGTCTGCGGCGATTGCAGATCCCCCTATGGAATACATCGCGGAAGAGGTTCAGCATCAAACCGGGGTGCGGCCTGGAGTTACCGGTCCACCGGCCCCTACTCTGCCACCTCATTTTTGCGGAACATGTGAACTCTCCCTGCAACACGCCGGATAGGAAGGACGAATGCAAGGCCCATCCCCGGTTGATCCAGTTCTGCGGCGGCGATGATTGCATCGAGCACAGCGTCCGTCCGTTCGGCGGCGACGACTGTCAAGATCACCTCTTTCTCGGGCTCGATGGCGATCCCGAGAAGCGTCTTTCCCTCACGAATACCGGTTCCGCGGCCAAAGATGATGGTCGCCCCCTCAGCCCCGGCGCCGCGGGCCGCCTCGAGCACAGGCTCGGACCAGCCCCGTTTTACAATCGTGACGATCAGTTCATTACCATAATCATTGCTCATCTTGTTTCACCTTTTCTTCTCCTGTAGAAGATGCCGAGCATCAGCACCGAGAGGATTGGGGCAAGCGCTATCAGCGCTATCAGCCCGAACCCGTCCACGACAGGGTCTCGCCCCTCGATCCCGGCAGCAACACCGACGGCAAGGGATAGGAGGAAAGTGACCGCCATCGGGCCGGTGGCGACACCTCCTGAATCAAACGCCACCCCGATAAAATCCTCATCCGAGAAGTGGAGGAGGATGAGGGCCAGCACGTAGCCCGGGATGACGAAGCAGAGCAGCGAGATGCCGTAGACGAGGCGGAGCATCCCGCACGCGACCGAGACTGCGACACCGAGAGATAGCGCGTAGAGGATGAGGGACTGCCGGATTGAACCGCTCGAGGCCTCCTCAACCTGGTAGCAGAGGACACGAACGGCGGGCTCGGCGTAGGTGGTGAGAAAACCCAGGAAGAACCCGAACGGGAGGAAGATCCACTGCTGGTCGAGCGTGGCGAGCGCCTCCCCGATCTCGTGCCCCGCGGGGATGAACGCAGCCCGGACGCCCTGGAGAAGGAGGATCATCCCTATAGCGGTAAACAGGATACCGCGTGTCAGGTTTACGATGTATCCGCGCGGGAGTTTGAGGTAGAAGAACTGGAAACCCAGGAAGAAGACAAGCAGGGGGATCAACGCCTGTGCAACCTCAATGATGACTCCGTCAAGCCCTTCAAGCAGCGCCACTGCTATCAGAAGAAGATCACCCCCATCGACATGACGCCAAGTATTGGCCCGATCGAGGCCAGACCTATCAGCCCGAACCCGTCTGTGATCGGCGATCGGCCCGCAAGGACTCTGCTCACCCCGGCTCCGAGCGCCAGGATTACCGGCACCGTCAGCGGTCCGGTCGTGACCCCGCCTGCGTCGAAGGCGACGGCGAGGAACTCCGGTGGGGTTATGAGCGCAAGGAGGAGGACAAGACCGTATCCGGCGGCAAAGAGGTGGCCTATGGGCACCCCCGCAACTATCCGGAGAACGCCCACAGTGGCAAAGAACCCGACGCTGACACCGATGACTACTATCAGGGGGCCCTGAGCGATCCCGCCGCCGGAGACGGTATCCACCATATCGGTGAGGACACGAACGTCAGGTTCCGCCACCGTGGCAAAGAACCCGAAGAAGAAGACCGCGATAATTATCAGTGTAATCGATCCTCTGGCGGGCAGTTCCGAACCGATCGCTTCACCCATGGGCAGGATCCCTGACTTGACACCAAAGAGGAAGAAGGCGATCCCCAGGACCACCATACCGCTGCCGAGCAGGAAGTGGAGGAGATCGGCAGGCGAGGCCTGGAGCACGAAGATCTCGAGGAGGATGATGACAAGGACTATCGGGATGACTGCCTGCAGAACCTCGGCCAGTTCGTCTCTTAACTCCTGCATATCTGGATTACTTTCCCCCAGGAATCCCGGTTATTCTAGCATTTCAGCGCCGTTTCTCCCATTTCAGGAGTTCTGAGACCTCTGAGAGCGTCCGGCCGCGCCTGATCTCCTCGCGGATCCGCTCTTCGGTCTTCCGGACCTCCATCGCCCGACGGGCGATCTCGTAGGCCCGATCCCGGGGAACCACCACGACACCGCTCTCGTCGGCAACTATCCAGTCGCCAGGTCGGACCTCCTGGCCGCAGCAGAGGATCTCGGTGTTGATCTCCCCGAGACCCACAGGCTCTCCAGCGTTCGGGACGGTTGCTGTAGCAAAGACGGGGAACCCCATCTCACGGATATCGTCGATGTCCCTCACTGCGCCCTCGATGACGATGCCTGCAAGACCGCGGTTCTTCGCGGAGTGGGTGGCAAGTTCACCCCAGGGTGAGATATCCTTTCGGCCGTCGTTACTTATTACAAGGACATCACCGGGTCTGGCGATATCGATCGCCTCGACGGGTTTTGCCCAGTCACCAGAAACTGTCCGGACGGTGACGGCGGGGCCGACAGCCCTGACCCTGCCGCAGATTGAGATTATGCCAGCCATCGCGCCCTTCCGGTGCATGGCATCAGTGACGTTTGGTGCAGAGACCGCCTCAAAGAGACGGCGGATGACAGCATCGGGGCTCTCCTTCTCCCGCGGCCGAATCTCGGGGCGGTCGATTGCCTCCCTGACCCGGCGGGTCGCTGCGGTCACGTCGGCGGCCTTGATGATGTTGCTGCCCACGATGACGATCGTGGCCCCGGCAGCAACCGCGGCGGACGCTGTCCCTGCATCCAGTCCCCCGGCAACGGCGATGGGGGCGTTCACCTCGCCGGTAAGACGGTGGAGGAGATCAAGTGATGATCTGCCGATCATCTGCTGATCGATACCGACGTGGGCGTTGATGTAGTCGACGCCGAGCCCCGCAACTTCACGGGCCCTGGCGAGGGGGTCGCTGACGTTGATGAGGTCGGCCATGAGCCGGACGCCNNTACTTGCGGGCTGAACGGACAGCCTCTGCAATCACTGCGTCGTCAGCGTCAGCGAGGATGCAGACGATACCGGCGCCGGACTTTGCGGCCATCTCCACCTCGATCGCCCCGGTGTCGGCGATCTTCATGTCAGCGACAATCTCGTTGTCGGGGAAGCGTTCCCGGAGCGTCCGCACAGCCCGCATTCCCTCGCTCTTGATCAGGGGCGTCCCGACCTCGATCCAGTCCGCACCGCCCTGGACAGCCTCAGCCGCGATCTCTACCGCACGATCGAGGTCGAGAAGATCGAGCGCCACCTGGAGAGTAGGCGTTGCCATGGAGTATAGTATGGAAGGGATCTTATTTATTCAGCGATGGTGTTGTTGAGCGGCCAGAACAGCTGCTGGGACGCAAGCGAGAACTCCAGAACAGGTTTGCTTGAGGTTCTTTGAGGCTCTGGAAAAACCAAAGAAGGCGGTCCTCCCCCATGACGCGGTATCGTGGGGAAGTCGCAGATCGGGGGAGGAAATTCGCGCCCTACCCAGTCTCATCAGGCTTCCCGGGCACAATACTTTTCCAGCATCTTCAAACACCCCCACCACCCGGCGCTGCGATTGCCAGTGGGAAGACTATCCTCCTGGGGAATGTGGAGCGTTCCCGCGGCACTAATTGAGTATTATTGCGTTTTACGCGTATTTTATCGGGATACCTGCAGTCGGCCTGCATTGAGCCCGGAATACATGAGTATTCCGGTAAAGAAGTGATTTGCTGGAGAGTTCATAGTAAGTATTATATACAATATATGCCCATCCTAAAGCGTCGGAGATTTATTTATGGATTATGGTAAGATGCTGAGCGATTCGTTCAGCTATGCAAAAGATGCTGTCTGGGGCAAATGGGTCCAGTGGATCCTGCTCGTCATCAGCACGATCATATTCCCGCTGATCATAGGGTATATGGTCAGGATCTACAGCGGTGCTAAACCGGCCCCTGATGCAGGAAACTGGGTGAAGACCTTCATCGACGGCCTGAAACTCATCATCATCGGTATCATATACAGCATACCGGTTTTTATCGTCGCGCTCATCTTTGGAGGGGGCACGCTCATCTTTGGAGGGGCCGCGGCGATGGCCGGCCACCCTGCGACCGCCATCGGCACGATTGGTATCGGGCTGCTGGTCATGATCATCGTCGGGATCCTGGTTTCACTGATCTCGATGATCGGTATCATCCGGTTTGCACGGAAGAACAGCATGGGGCAGGCGTTTGCCTTCGGCGCCATCCTGGAGCATATCGGAAAGATCGGCTGGGGGAGTTACATCCTGGCGCTCATCATCCTCTGGGTTGTCGCGCTCATCTTTGGTCTCATCGTCGTTGTGCTGTCAATTATCCCGTTCATCGGCTGGCTGATTCTGCTCTTCCTCTACCCGGTCTGGATCATCTTTGTTTCACGCTACGTGACGCTGATCTACGAAAGCGCCCAGGAACCGGCGTAAAACCTCATTCCCCTATTCTATTTTAACTTGCTGGGGTAAAGGGGGGCAGAGCGGGAAGTCCCCGCTCTTGCC
>DAFR01000132.1:0-291 GCA_002497965.1 Methanomicrobiaceae archaeon UBA436
CCCTAATGTATGAGGAGATTGGGGTGGAGATACACGTGACCTTGGTTGGTCCAGCAACTTTATCGCTGACGCGGATATTCACCACGACGAGATAGATCGAACGCGGTATCCATTCAGAGGTTCCTCCTCTATGTAATCTGCTCCTGAAATCCCGTTCCGCATCGCATCCCTGATGGTATTTGCCGGATGAGATAACTGACCTCCGCTGTTCCTGTGGTTTTCCCTTCTGAGGAGGGACAGGTTCCTTCTGTTTCGGGAACATCCCTCGGACGTGTAAAGGAATGTGACAGA
>DAFR01000132.1:330-7000 GCA_002497965.1 Methanomicrobiaceae archaeon UBA436
GTCCTCCCATCCACGGTTGACGCCCGGATGAAGAATCCCGCAAGCCCGGAGGCGACAGAACTGTCTGTGCTTATAGATAATAGGCGTTGCGGTTCTGTGGCTTTTTTGGGATTATGGCAAATGGAGGAAAATAGCCTATGAAACCAGAGAAAACGGGAGTTGTCTTACTTGGGCTGCTCCTTATGGTCTCGATGGTCGTGTCTTCCGCTATTGCGCAAGATATTAGTCCTAGGAACGATCTCCTTGGAGATCAGAACCAAGCATGTGTTTCGTGCTCTATTCCGGAGAACGGAGCTACTTTCTCTTACGAATCCGGATCTGAGATCAACTTGCTGAGGGAATTCGGTCTTGATGGACCAAAGAGTTCGGATGGCGTCCCTCCACTTAAGTCCTATAGCGATTGTGAAGGTCTTGTTGACGAGATTATGGAAAAGGCAAAGTTGACCGATGATGCAGACGCTATTATAGGCCTCTACGATCTGGAACGTTACCAGATCCTTCTCATCAGCCGCGGAGACCTTGTGCTTGAGGTGGTGTATGACGGAGAATCTGTAACCATGTACGATATCGTCCCTGAACTACTGGGTGAAACGAGAGTATCCTACAGTCCGGAGCAAGTTTCGCTCAGAGAACCGATCACGACGGAAGGTAGTTTCACGACCGAAATGGTTACTCGACTTTATTCTGTTCCGATCAGGTCCCCAGACCCAGCCATTGTCATGGCTGATCAGTATATGGTGACAGTTAGTCGGACTGATGAGTATAAGACTAATCTTGTAGTTAGGGCCAGACTTGTAACAGAGGGTGATTTCTACGTAAATTATGGACAAAGCGTTTCTGGAATCGTTGATAGAACCACATGGAGTGTTTACACTCTCTGGAGTAAATGTGAATTTAGCTCATCATCGTCTGGTGTAGGTTCGACCTCAGGTCAGGTGAATGGCCACTTAAAGGTAGGGCTCCTTTTTAACCGCGCACAGATGGATGCATGGGTCAGTTGTAACGCATGGCTGACCACAAATGGTGGCGGCTCTCAGAATGAGTGGCTATCTATAGAGGATGATGGCTGTTCATAATAATAATTCTTTTTGAGCAGGCAAATTTAGAAGAAAGGGGTTGTAATTATGGAAACAAGTAAAAATACCTTGTATATTCTTGCAGCGATAGGAGTGACCATTATCAGTGCCGTTACTGGCCTCTGGCTGATCTGGGGAGTTGTCATCACACTGATGTTTATTGATAGTCTCGTAAGCAACCTTAAATCGTGGATTGATGATAAAGAGAGCCGCTACCTTGACGTTTTACAAAAAACCCGGTTCGATTCTGTGGAAAGCACTGAGCTGCTACGTTCGATGCAGGCGTCTATAACTAGGATTGAAGAGCGGCTTGAAGCACTGGAAAAGGGGTAGGAAATAATCCACATCATATGCACTTATGATCCGGTAGGTTGTTCCCGAGATGTAGGGGCCCATGTATATACCGGGCGATGCGGTGCAACCGGTGTCCCCGGTCTCGTCGATCAGGAGCCGACCGGGGCAACCGTCGTGCAGAGAAGGAGAAGACCGACGAGAGCGGTAGCACACGTTCCAACCGATTTTTCTGTTTCATGTTCATCTCACCTTCGTTCCACCTTCGTTCACGAGTATCCTGGGAGATCGTGGAGTCGCGACGGTTACCCCTGATGGCGGGTCTCGCTCCGGTAGATCGGGGCACGACGCCAATCGAGACGCCCGGCCCCCGATGACCGCATGACCGCTCCTATGATCGTGGTCCTGGTTAACGATTCGTGAAGGGTTTCTGCCGCCTATGAGACCTATCCATCGTATATCCCGGGCTGCAGGGGGAAAGCCGGATAGTCACCAGCAGAATGTCTCCATATCATACGCGGCGTGCGGCATCCCCGGTGGAACCAGGTGACTCATGTGGACGCACCGATAGTCCCGCGCCCCGACGTCATGGGCGAACTTGACAGCCTCGACATAGTTCATGTGCTTGCTGATATTATACCCCTCCGGAGCGATGGCGTCGACGAAGAGGAGATCGATATCGGTCTTCTTGAGGAGATTCCGGCTCTCTGCCGGTATATCCTCCCGCGTATCGCTGGTGTAGGCGATCGTCATGTCATCATGCTCGAGGAGGAGGCCACATGTGTAGACCGGCGGGTGGTTCACAGGAAAGAACGTAAAGGTGAGACCAAAGAGGCCGAATGACTCAAAGACCGGGACGGCATGCTTCTCAAACGAGAGAAAGTGGAGGTAATCCGAGCAGTAGTCCATCACAGGCGGCGCCGCGTATACCGGCGGCACCTTTTGAACCCTGTAAAACTCTCCGAAACCGATAAAATGGTCGTAATGACCGTGCGACCAGATGACTGCATCGATATGAGGTGAACCTGCCCGGAGTAACTGCTGCCGCAGGTCAGGCGACGACTCAACAAGGATGTGCTTGCCTCCGATCTCGATGATGAAGGATGTCCGCAGTCGCGACCACCCTCTTGCGACCATCTCCCTGCAGTTCTTGCAGTCGCAACCCACCTTCGGCGTCCCGATGGCATCCCCGGTCCCGAGGAGCGTGATCCGCATCTCAATGCCCGGCCCGGATGAGGTTGCGCTCCTCAACCCGGAGAAGCCCCTGCTCGATATCCACCGGGCCGATCCGGTGCCGACCTTCCATCAGCGCTGACATCATAGCCTCTTTCATCATCATCCGCAGATCGGATCCTGAGAACCCCTCCGTCCTGGCGGCGATGTCCGCAAAATCGCAGTCGCACTCGATCGTGGCAGCAACCTTCTCCAGGATCGCCTGCCTCATCTTCCGGTCAGGAAGCGGGAACTCCACAACCTCGTCGAACCGCCGCCAGGCCGCCTCGTCAAGGATGCGGGGATGGTTTGTTGCGCCGATGAGAAGAACACCGTTCCTCACGAAACTTATCTGGTCGATGTTCTTTAAGAGCATATTCACCGCGCGCTTCATCGCGCCGTGATCGTCGCTGACCCTGGTCTTTGCGACGAAATCGAACTCGTCAATGAAGAGAATACAGGGAGCGAGCCTCTTTGCAAGTTCAAAGATCCGGTCGATGTTCTTTGAGGTCTCACCAAGGTACTGGGAGGTGACCATTGCCAGGCGGACCTCAAGAACCGGCATATGGAGTTCCGGGGACATCGCAAGCGCAAGCGACGTCTTCCCGGTGCCAGGCGGACCGACGAAGAGGAGGCGGCCGAACTCATAGATCCCATGCTGCTTTAAGAAATCACGGTGCTCGAGGGCGACACCGATCTTCCTGATGACCTCCTCCTGTCGGGGGGTGCAGACCAGTTTTTCAAGATTGTACTCAACCTCCGCCGGAGCGCTGATGATGATGAGATCGCGGGCCTCCCGCATCTCTTCACTCTCCCCGACGACGCGGGAGACCTTCGCCTCGATGTACTCCTTTGTATCCTCAAACCGTGGGTTCTTCGCCCGAACGTCCTGGTAGCGGAGATCGATGCTGTCCATCCCTTCAAAATAGAATGCAAGCACGGGGTTCTCCCCGATCCGATCCTTCCCGCCCCTTTTGATGAACCATCCCGCCGCCGTATCGAGCGAGAGCAGGCGGAGGCGCTGCCCGAACTCTTCGTAACCGACGAAGGGGTTGGCGCGAACAGCCTGGCAGACGGTCTCCGGGACGCCAAGAACCTTCTTGATCGCCCCTTCGCTAACGATCAGGGGTCTTTTCACCTCGGGGCTCCCGCCGACCCCGACCCCAAAAAACTCCCGGGTGAGCGGGTGGAGATCGTTGATGTCGAGGTTCTCGTTCCGATTGAATATCTCAGCGGTCAGCAGGAGTTCCATGATAGCAAGGAGATCACCCATACCAGTGTCGCCGGTCATATCTGTGAACTTACATATTTGCACGCGACATCAATAAGTATAACTCAGCGGGTGGTGACCTCACACCCATCCGCCGTAACTATCAGGGTATGTTCGGCCTGAGAGACGAACGAACCCTGGATATCGTGCAGAACAGGGAACGGGTGGATGACCCCGGTTCGCACCAGCGTGGATAACCCCAGATCGACCTTGTCCCCCGGCACCCAGCGCCGCGAGAACGGAAGTCCTCGCCGCGGCCGGGCGGTCTCGAGGATCCGTTTGGCCGACGGCAATCGTGCGGGGCGGGCCGCAACCTGTTTATAGATCTCCACCCTGGGCGCCTCTACAACCCTCCCCGATCCCGTTGTGGCAAAAGGTTCGATTGCAAAGACCATCCCCTCCACAAGGATCGCCCCGCCGTTCATGGCAATGTTAGGTATCATGGGTTTTGCATGTAGATCGTAGCGTTCAAGACCGTGCCCTGTGAGGTTTGCAACCGGTTTGTAGCCATGCCCCTCGATCTTCGACTGGATGATCGCCCCCAGGTCACCGGCGGCAATCCCCGGTCGAACGGCGGCGATCGCTGCATCGAGGGCCGCACGGGATGCCTCGACGAGCGGGCCGTGACTGCCGAGGTCGACGGTCATCGCGGTGTCGGCGATATAGCCGTCGACGTGGACACCGAGATCAACCTTGATCAGGTCTCCCCTGGCAAAGGTCCGTTCATCGCCCGGCATGGCGGTGTCGTGTGCCGCGGCCTCGTTGAAGGAGACGTTTAAGGGGAAGGCAAGTTGTGCACCCTCCTCAACCACCATTCTCTCCGTCGTTTCAACCATTTCAAGGAGAGAGACCCCCTCTTTCACGAGCCCCGCCCCCCTGCGGAGGACCTTCCTTGCCAGCGCCCCGGCTTCCCGGTAGGCGTCGCAGACTCTGTCATCCATGCTCATACTGTAAGCCTCTCTTCGTATTGGGTGAACCGGTCAAACCCGGTCTCTGTAACCACGCCCATATCCTCAAGGCGGACACCGCCGATGCCCGGGTAGTAGAGCCCGGGCTCAACGGTGACCACGTTGCCTGCGCAAAGTTCCCCGCCCTCGGGGCCGAGGGACGGATCTTCGTGCACCTCAAGCCCTACGCCGTGACCGAGGTTGTGGGTGAACCCCCGCATGTTGCTCTCGTATCCGCGGTCGCGGAAGAACTCCACCACCTCACGATACAGGTCGGCGCCGTGCGCACCGGCACGAAGCATCGATATCGCATGTTCTTTTGCAGCCCTGACGGCGTCATACATCTCCCTGATCGCCGGAGATGGTTCGCCTTTCACGACCGTGCGTGTCATGTCGGCATGATAACCGGTTCTTTCGTCCTGGGGGAAGATATCTATGACAATGGGTTCATCCTCCAGGAGCGGCCCCCTACCCTGGTGGTGGGGAAGCGCGGTGTCAGGACCGCAGGAGACGATGGTATCGATCCCACGGTAACCATGAGCAAGGAGAGTGGTGTGCATCTCCGTTCTGACGGCTTCGGAGGTGAGGGGTACACCATTCCGATAAAGGAGGCCATCTTTCGGGACGGATGAACGGATAAGCGCTATACCCCTGTCCATCGCAGCCTCGGTAACGTGCTGGGCACCGCGTATCCACTGGATCTCTTCCGGCGTCTTGATCGCCCTCATCCTCTCAACAACACCTTTCTCGTCGAGTATGACCGGTTGAAACGACTCCAGGTGCCTGGCGAGGGCAAACGGGAAGAAAGAGGGGGCTAGGAGAGGGCCGCCGGCCATGTCTGCGATCACGTGCGCTGTCGCCCGCCAGCGGGACTCCCCTGCCCTGATGCAGTCGAGGAACCCGACGTCGGCACGGGTGACCACCGCTGCCGTCGATTCGCGCACCGCACGTTCATACTCCATCTGCGAGACCACGATCAACCCGCGCTCCCCGGGTTTGTGGACATACACCACAGGGTCGGTGGTGCGAAACCGGGTCAGGTAACGCACATTGGCGTCTGCAGACGAGCCGTAAGCCACGTATGCCGCCGCACCAGCATCCTGTATGGCCGAATCCAGCCAGTTCGTTCTATCAGTCTCTGAGGATACCACAAGTACTTTTACTCCACGCGTTCAAGTATGAGTGATGGATGAGGCAACGAAGAAGGATTTCAAGACCAGGTTCACCAAGCTGACAATCATGCTCAACATCATCATACTCTGTTTCGCGATAGGCATCTTTGTCCTCCTCAGGTTTGCGCCCGAATGGACGCCCGGCCTTGTGATAGGCCTTCTTCTCCTGGCTGCAGGAGCGGTAGTCTCCATATCGTTCCGGAAGCGGTATATCCAGATGAAGGTCTGGCTGAGCGAACAACCATAGGGGCGTGGGTATTTCGCCCGCGCGGCAACCATGCTGTCAAAGATCAAATCCGAGATCGAGCTCGTCTCAAGGCATCTTGAGGTTATCCGGGTGGTCGTGGAGCATCAGCCCATCGGAATCATGAGGCTCTCTGAAATCCTGGGTCTTCCCTACCACCGGGTTCGCTACTCACTGCGGATCCTGGAACAGGAGGGTTACATCCGCGCTTCGCCGGCAGGTGCGGTAGCAACACCCCTGGCGGCGGATCTTCTTTCCAGCCTTGATGATGAGGTAGACGAACTGATTGAACTCCTGCAGGCCATCCGGAAGAATAATTCCCGTAACGTTTAATATGATTCAGTCAAGACTGTATAGGGCAACTGTTCCGGTGCCGCCATAACTCAGTTGGTAGAGTGGCTGGCTGTTAACCAGCATGTCACAGGTTCGAGTCCTGTTGGCGGCGCTTTCCTTTCAGT
>DAFR01000132.1:7062-7388 GCA_002497965.1 Methanomicrobiaceae archaeon UBA436
TCTCCTATACCCACAACCTGCCCGCCCTTGCGCAAACAACTGTCAACTACCCACGAACCCGAACCCGTCCCGGTCTCTCGCGGCGATCTCGAATGGAAACGTTCGTAAACGTCGAGGTCTATCTTGATGTGTAAGGAGGAGGTCGAGATAGCGAGACTGGTGCTGGTCGACACGGTGACAGGAACGCGGATCAGACACCGTATCAGGAATATGAAGCAGGCCTTAAAGCAGCAGGAGTGGTACGAGACAGCCCTCGGGCGCCGTGTTCGGATCGAGAAGGAGTTCAGGCGATAGGGTAGGTAAAGCGGGCTCAGAGGGGATATGAT
>DAFR01000081.1:0-794 GCA_002497965.1 Methanomicrobiaceae archaeon UBA436
CACGTTCCGGCGACCTCCTTGACCGCCGACTTCAGGTCGTACGAGAGCATACCATCAAACTTCATACGGGCAATACGGGCGACGGCCTCCAGCGGCAGGTCTCCTACCACCTGAGTACCCGGCTCAGCCGAACCCCTCTCGATACCGGCCTCTTTCTTGATGAGCGCCGCGGTGGGCGGAATACCCACCTCGATAGTGAAGTTCCGCTTATCGTCGACAGTAACCGTCACCGGCACCTGCATGCCGTTGAATTCGGCCGTCTTTCTGTTGATCTCGTCGACGACAGCCTTCACGTTGATACCGAGAGGACCGAGCGCGGGCCCGAGAGGCGGGCCTGCAGTTGCCTTGCCGCCGGGTACCAATACCTCGACCGTTTCTGCCATACNNCCAGCTTATTCCTCAGGGGAATAGTTGCCTGGGTTATCTAAGGTTAACCTGAGAGGATTTAAAGTATAGGGCATAACCCCGGGCGTTGGGCGCGCATGGCACCATCCCCTGCACCGCAAAAAAAAGACTGGAGTTCTTCTTCAGAAGACGTCTTCAGAGCGCTCCACAACGCGGACGGAGTCGCCCCGGACAGTGATCGGAATTGGAACCATGCTCTCGTAGAGCTCAACCGTGATCTCTTCCTTCCCGGAATCGATACGTTTTACAACCGCCTTTTCACCCTTGAACGGCCCGGCGATGATCTCGACTATGGTCCCCTCGGTGATGCCGCTGACAACCGGCTTTGGCACCAGGAAGTGTTCCACCTCGGCAAGCGTGGTTGAACCGCGCACCACCGCGCGCGCGTG
>DAFR01000081.1:906-9377 GCA_002497965.1 Methanomicrobiaceae archaeon UBA436
TCGGCTACTGTCCGCTCCTGCTTGGCGGTCGTCTTGACCGCGTAAACCCTGTTTGCACCCTCAGCCATATCCATCATCTGGGCAGTAGCAGCATGATCTCGTATATTATAAAGCCGATAAGACCGATAAGCAGGATACCTGCCGCCGATACTATAGCGATCTTGGTGAACTCATCACGGGTAGGCCGCCGTGCCAGTTTCAGCACGCGCCAGTACTTCTTGAAGAGTTCCTCCTCGATCTTGAACGACTTTACGCTTTCCACTGTCTCCTTATAGTTCATATTAACGGCTCACTTCAGGAAGTCGATCTCAAACTGTCTCATCGTGCGAGGCATACTCTTCTCGCTTCTACCATATATTTGTGGTGACCGGACACCGGTGACCACAAGCAGCGTCCGCATCTTGCCCTGCATCTCAGGGTCAATCTGAGCACCCCAGATTATGCGGGCATCGGGATCGATCCGGTCGTATACCTCCTGAATGACGCCTTCCGCCTCGGACATGGTCATATCGGGGCCACCGACGACGTTGACAAGCGCCGCTGTTGCGCCGGAGATATCGACATCCAGCAGCGGGGAACGCAGCGCCTTCTTGACCGAATCAGCGGCTTTGTCCTCACTGTCACTCTCACCCATCCCGATCATCGCGACGCCTCCACGCTCCATGACCGTCCGGACATCAGCAAAGTCCAGGTTCACAAGACCGGGCATCGTGATCAGCTCGGTTATGCCCTTGACAGCCCGCATCAGCACCTCGTCAGAGACCTTGAAGGCAGCATGGAGCGGGAGACGGGGCACCACCTCGAGCAGCCGGTCGTTTGGCACGACGATGACGGTGTCCGCCACTTCACGGAGGCGTTCAAGCCCTGCTTCCGCGTTCTGCGCCCTGATAGCACCTTCCGCGGTGAACGGCAGGGTTACCACCGCGATGGTCAGCGCACCCTCGTCTCTCGCGGCTTTTGCCACAATCGGTGCAGCACCGGTGCCGGTGCCCCCGCCGAGTCCGGTGGTGATGAAGACCATATCGCAGCCCTGAACGGCACGCCTGATGTCGTCCTCGTTCTCAAGGGCAGCCTCCTCGCCGACCTGGGGGATCGAGCCCGCCCCAAGACCACGTGTTCTCTGCCGGCCGATCAGGATTCGACTATCGGCACGCGTCCGGACGAGGTGCTGGGCATCGGTGTTGATGGCGATCAGCCGTGCACCGTTGATGCCCTCCTCCCACATCCTGGTCACCGTGTTCGAGCCACCACCCCCGCACCCGATGACCGCGATCTCGGTCCGGAGTTCCATCAGGACCTCTTCGAGATCCCTCTCGACCTCCAGTGGCTCATCAAGGCGCTGCTCCGCCCCAGCCCGTGAAAGAGCTTCTTCTACGATGGATTTCATAAGTATCTCTCCAATCCCGGGATATGTATCCGTTTCACGCTGGTTGTCTGCACCGTATCAGGCGTGATCCTCCGTCCCTCGATCTCGATCGCTTCTCCGCTGGCAAGCCTGGCATAAAGCGGCCCCTTCGGCACCCCCTGCCTGCGCGCCTTCTCAGGGTCAAACCGCACCTTGCGGAGGACGAGGTGATCACCCTCGATAACAGCATTCTCACAGATAAGTAGGAGTTTTATACACTGGGTAGTTATATCACTTGCGAGTCGGGACGAATCGTTCTCAAAGCAGATGAACCTTGATGAGACCTCCGTTGAGCCACGCGAGATATGGGCAAGGGGTAATCGTTCAAGCGTCTCAAGAAAACCTGGTCTGCTGGATTTGAGTGCCTCTCTGACCAGTTCGGGGGCAACCTGAATCGCAACGGGCTTCCCTTCACCTCTCATGCTGTGGATGTGAACGCGTGAGCCCGGTGCGATCTCTTCGGCAAGCGTCCTGACCCGTAAGTAGGTTGACCATGCTAGGCGCGACGCCTCTAGGATCTCCGACTCCGTGAGGATGGGGAGACCGGCGGCGGCGAGCATCCGCTCGATCCGCCTGCCCTGATCCGTGGATACCGATTTCCTGTCGATGTAGGCGGCCACCGCAGCGCTTGCCTCCTGCATCTTCTGGAGGATCCCGGCGTCCACGGCATCGATCTCGCGGGTCGGCACGATGTGGCCGAAGGCGCCGCGGGATGATAGTGCGATCCCGGTCTGCCGGACGGCGTAGTGCGTCCCCCCGAACCCTATCAGGTTGATCGTCTCCTCCGGCACGGCAGAGAGTATGCTCTCTGCCGCCGCCCGCCCGGCAACGGGGTCGGCCCATTCTGCGGCCCCGGACCCTATCTCGACGAAGAACGACGGGGTTGAGAGTTCGGTTGGGCCGTGGTGCGTAACCTCGTAGGAGACGCGGTAGCCCGGCGGAGCGCGGGCATGAAGGTTCCGGAGGACGGCGTGCATCCAGGCCGGAGATGCCGGGGCGAGGCGGCGGGGTTCCCCGCCAAGGTCTGCACGCCCGTAGTTTCCGGTCACGTGAACTGTGAGAGCGGGTGTCGGTTGCATGCTCGAGTGCCTGGATATAAATATGATCAGGTCGGCATCGACCTCATCGTCGATCCCGTCCTGGTGGATCAACCGGCCATCGACCTCATGGAAGACCAGGTCGTGAGCCTCCACAAGCGGCCAGTGCCCACCGGTTTCAAGCAGATTCTTGAGATTATTCCTGATGTTTACTCCTGCAGCGTCCTGTTTTGAGTTTACCAGCGTGATCTGCATCAGGTATACAAGGATCGTGTGAGTGCTAAATGGTAGTGCCCGACCTGGATACGATAGTAAATCCTATCTTCCTGCAGACAGACGATCTGAGTATCATGGATGACGAGACGATACGGAGAGCATTCGAGGCTTATGGTGTAACAACCGAGATCACCTGTCCCCAGGCCTTCGAGATATCCGAGAGATACAACATACCAAAGATGGATATCGCGCGCTACTGCAACCAGCACGAACCTAGAATAAAGATCCGCGGCTGCCAGCTGGGCTGCTTCAGATGAGTCTCTTTCTTGAGGTCGTATCGGTCGCCGAGGCCATAGAAACGGTGCGGAGGATCGCTCCTCCAGGGGGTTGCGAGGACGTCCCACTTGAGGATGCGCTCCACCGCGTGCTTGCAAAGGACGTATGCGCCGATATCGATGTCCCCGGGTTTGATCGCTCAACGGTCGACGGCTACGCTGTCGCCGCGGCCGATACAGTCGGGGCCTCCGAGGCCATACCGGCGATGCTCCAGTGCCTGGGAAGGGTCAGTATGGGAAGCACCGATCCTGGGAGCATCTCCCCGGGGTCGTGCCGCTACGTCCCGACCGGCGGGGCACTCCCGGCGGGTGCGGACGCGGTGGTGATGATCGAGAACGCCGAACAGATCGGCGACGATCTCCTGGTCCACCGGCCCGTGGCGCCCGGCGAGAACGTGATCCGCAGGGGCGAGGATTTCGAGGCCGGGAAGGTGGTACTGGAGCGCGGCCGCGTTCTCACGCCGAGGGAGATCGGTGTCGCCGCAGCGGTCGGGGCAGACCGCGTCAGCGTGGTGATGGTGCCCCGGATCGGGATCATATCCACCGGCAACGAGGTCGTCCCCATACTCGAGACGCCGGGGCCGGGCCAGGTGCGGGACGCAAACTCCTACCTTGCGGGCGCGTTTGTGAGGGAACGGGGCTGTCATCCGGTCTATTTCGGGATAGTCCGGGACGACCGCGCGGCGTTGATGCGGGCGGTCGCNNTCAGCGCTAGAGCGGTGCGACGCTGTCCTGATCTCCGGGGGGTCGTCAAAGGATGAGAGGGACAACACCGCCGCGGTTGTCGCGGAACTCGGCGAGGTGCTGGTGCACGGGATCGCCCTTGCGCCGGGGAAACCGACCATCATAGGGACGGCGTGTAAAAAACCGGTGATCGGGCTGCCGGGGCACCCGGCCTCAACATTCGTTGTGCTCGTCGCCATCGTGGATCACCTGATTGCGGCGATGAGTCAGACCACCGTCACCCGCCGGACACTCCGGGCCAGGCTGACGCAGAACATCCCCTCAACCCGCGGGAGGGAGGACTACATCCGGGTCAGCCTCGAGGACGGCAGGGCGACACCGATCTTCGGGAAGTCGGGGCTCCTCAACACCCTGGTGCAGAGCGACGGTCTTGTGCGGATCCCGGCCTCGAGTGAGGGGCTTGAGGTCGGTGAAGAGGTCGAGGTGATCCTCTGGTGAAGCGCTACCTCTCGGTCATATCGCTTGAAGAGGCGCGGTCGCTGGTGGAGAGGTCGTTTCAAGCCGTTCCGCGGGTTGTCCGGGTTCCTGTGGGGACGGAACTGATAGGCCGGGTCACCGCCGAACCCATATTCGCCAGGTTCTCGGTCCCCGCGATCCACATCTCGGCGATGGACGGGATAGCGGTCAGGAGCGCCGATACCGTCGGGGCCAGCGAGCAGCAGCCGGTGACCCTCCCGGACGCGGTGCCGGTCAACACGGGCAACATAGTCCCACCCGGCTACGACGCTGTGATCATGATCGAGGACGTCTGGCTGGAGAGCGGGAGATACACCATCCGCAAACCTGTCAGCCCCTGGCAGCACATCCGCCCGGTCGGCGAGGATATAGCCGAGTCGGAGATGATCCTCCCGCGGGGACACCGGATACGGCCACACGAACTCGGGGCGCTTGCAAACTACGGGGTGACGGAGGCTGCGGTCAAGCACCTGCGGGCAGGGCTGATCCCCACCGGGAGCGAACTTGTCCCGCCCGGCATCATGCCGCCGCCGGGGAAGGTTATCGAGAGCAACACGCTCCTGGCCGCTGCCATCCTCTCTGAGGCGGGGGTTGAGGCCTGCCGCTACCCCATCGTCCCTGACGACCACAACGCCATAAAGGGCGCTGTCAGGCGCGGCATCGAAGAGAACGACATCCTGCTCGTATCGGCTGGATCGTCGGCCGGGACACGGGACTACACCGCCGACGTCATCGGGGATCTCGGCGAGGTGCTGGCACACGGCGTGGCCATCAAACCGGGTAAACCGGTGATCATCGGCAGAGTCGGGGGGAAACCTGTGATCGGGCTCCCTGGCTACCCGCTCGCTGCGGTGACGGTTATGCGCGAGATTGTCATGCCGCTCGTTGCCCGGTACGGTCTACCCGTCCCCAGGCCGGAAGGTCTCAGCGCCAGGCTGACGACGAGTCTCCACTCGGATATCGGGACAGACGAGTTCGTCCTCCTCTCCGTGGGGATGGTCGGGGATCGCTGGGTTGCGGTGCCGCAATCCCGGGGTGCGGGGATCCAGATGAGCGCGGTGCGGGCGAACGGATACATGCAGATCCCGGCACAGAAGGAGGGTGTCGAGGCGGGGGAGACTGTGGACGTCCGGCTGACCGTTCCGCGGACGGAGGCGGAGGAGGCGGTGCTCATCACGGGGAGCCACGACCCCTCGCTTGACTACCTTGCCGATCTCGTCCGGCCGCGCGGCGTGGATCTCCACTCCACTCACGTCGGGAGCATGGGCGGCGTGATCGCCCTGAAGAAACGCGAGTGTCATGCCGCGCCGATGCACCTCCTCGCCCCCGACGGCACTTACAACACCCACTACCTGAGACGCTACGCCCCTGACGCTGACCTCGTCCTCCTCTGCGTTGCGGAACGCCAGCAGGGCGTCATCTCCCGCGAGGGTCTGGGGTTCGACGACCTGCCGGGGCGGCGGTTCGTCAACCGGCAGAAGGGGTCGGGGACACGGGTGCTCCTGGACTACCGCCTGGCAGAACGCGGCATTGACCCGGCCTCCATCCCCGGCTACGACCGCGAGGTTACGACGCACCTTGCGGTGGCGCTGGCTGTTAAGACGGGGGAGGCGGACGCCGGGATGGGCGTCTACAGTGCCGCAAAGGCGCTTGATCTTGCGTTTGTGCCGGTGGCAACGGAGCGCTACGAACTTGCGATGCACCGCCAGATGCTCGATGACCCGCGGGTTTCGGCTCTGGTGGAGACGGTCTCCTCGGAGACGTTCAAACAGATCCTCAACGATCTTGGGGGTTACGAGACCGCCGAGACAGGCGTGCTGCGCGAACTGCGAGGTTGACCGCTTCTTCGGGTGTTGTGCAGGCAAACACCCCATCAATATCCCAGGTGCTAAGCCCGAAGACCGGTTTACCGGTCTTGAGGGCGATGGCGATCTCAGAGAGGGTGCCGTAGCCTCCGCCGACGGCGATCACCGCATCGGCCGAGTTGACAAGGATGACGTTCCTCGCCTGGCCCATCCCGGTGCGGATGACCAGGTCGATGTAGGGGTTCCCATCCCCGGTGTCTGGGAGTATCCCCACCGTCGTCCCGCCGACCTCTTTTGCCCCCCTGCAGGCGGCCTCCATCACACCGCCGAGCCCGCCGCAGCAGACGGTCTCGCGGTTGCCGGCGATGAGGCAGCCTATGGTCTCTGCCGCTTCATACTCCTCCGCGGAGCAGTCCCCTCTCCCGATGACTGCGATCTGCATGGATGAATCTTCCGGGGGCGGAGGATAAAAAGGACGGGGGTTCGACGACAGACGTTTATCGGAGCCAGCCTCTGGACAGGGGATGGGGGAAGCGTCTCCGCCACCCTCCCAGTCAGTCCAACCCCCAGGAGGCGATTCTCCATCGATACAGTCTCCTGGAAGAGATTCCACCATGTTCTCGGTGAGAAAATTCCCTGTATCCCTGTTTTCCGTCTCGTGCACGGCCGGAGATAGGGGTGCCCTGAGGAGAGACGCTCTCCTCGAATCACACCGAAACGCAGCGCAGCCCTGTGCCGTGGAACCGTCTCTTCGGTTATCGCTGAAACCTTCCTCGATATCCCCTCTTCCCCCGCGGGCGACGAGGTTCAAACCCGTGCCAGGCGTCCCGTCGCGCAAAACGCTTTCTTCCATCAAGGACAAGAGGTACACCAGAGTGCTGACCATGAGGGATACAAGGTGAAAGAAGTCACCGGCAGTTATAACCCGCAGGAGATCGAGGCAGGTGTCCAGGATCACTGGAGACGGGAGAATATCTATCCACGTGTACAGGAGATGCGAAAGGATGGAGATGCTTTCTTTTTCGTCGACGGGCCGCCATACACCACCGGCAACATCCACCTCGGCACCGCCTGGAACAAGATCATAAAAGACGCCATCCTCCGCTACCACCGGATGCAGGGCAGGAAGATCATCGAACGGGCAGGCTACGACATGCACGGTCTCCCGATCGAGGTGAAGGTGGAGCACCACCTCGGGTTCACGTCCAAGAAGGATATCGAGGACTACGGGATCGCCCAGTTCATCGAGCAGTGCCGGACGTTTGCGGTGACTCACATGGAGGTCATGAGCGAACAGTTCCGGCGTCTCGGCGTCTGGCTCGACTTCGATGACCCCTACCAGACCATCAAGGAAGAGTACATCGAGTCCGCCTGGTGGACAATCCAGCGGGCAGAGGAGCGCGGACTCCTTGAGCGCGGATACCGGGTCGTGAACTGGTGCCCCCGCTGCGAGACGGCGATCGCCGATTCCGAGGTCGAGTACTGGGACGAGACCGATCCCTCCATCTTTGTCAAGTTCCCCATCACCGGGCGCGATAAGGAGTACCTGGTCATCTGGACGACCACGCCCTGGACGCTCCCGGCGAACGTTGCGGTGGCGGTCAACCCGGCATTCACCTACGCGCGCGTTGCAGCAAAGAAGGACGGAACGGAGGAGATCCTCTGGATCGCCGACGAACTCGTTGAGTCCGTCCTCAAACTTGGGCGCTACCAGGACTACAGCGTCCTCGAACGCCACAGCGGGACCGAACTCGTCGGGACGGAGTACACCTCCCCGCTCGCAAGAGATGTCCCTCACCAGGCCGAGATCCAGCACCGTATCGTCGCCGCCGATTTCGTCGAACTCGAGAACACCGGTCTCGTCCACATCGCGCCCGGGCACGGCTGGGACGACTACCTGATCGGCATCCGGGAAGGGCTTGAGATCTTCTGCCCGGTCGATGCCGGGGGCTGTTTCACTCCCGAGGCCGGGATTTTTGCGGATATGTACGTCCGGGACGCAAACGATATCATCATCGAAGCGCTCGGCACCTCCCTCCTCGCCAGGAGATCGATCACACACCGCTACGGTCACTGCTGGAGGTGCAAGACCCCCATCATCTACCGCGCGACAGCGCAGTGGTTCCTGAAGGTCACCGAGATCCGCGATACAATGCTCGATGAGATCACGAGGGTGAAGTGGTACCCCGCATGGGCGGGGAGCGCCAGGTTCCACGACTTCGTCAAAGAGTCGCGCGACTGGTGCATCTCNNNGGGGTATCCCCATCCCCATCTGGCAGTGCGAACGGTGCGGGGGCCACACCGTCATCGGCACCATCGCCGAACTCGAGGAGCGGTCAGGAAAGAGCGTCCCCGACCCCCACCGGCCCTATGTCGACGGCGTAACCATACCGTGCCCATGCGGCGGCGAGATGCGCCGGGTTGCCGATATATTCGATGTCTGGTTTGACTCGGCGGTAGCGTCCTGGGCGAC
>DAFR01000098.1:0-2772 GCA_002497965.1 Methanomicrobiaceae archaeon UBA436
CAAAGAGGAGTCCTGCAATGAACGCGAATGGGATGAGGAGCAGGGAGGAGGGCATGGCGGCAACACCGAAGAGTATGAGCACCGGGAGCATCAGCCCGGCGTAGATAACGCCTCTTGTGGCGCCCCAGATCATCTCTCCCGCAATCACCTCGTCGATGCTGACCGGTGTTGCGATGATGGCGTCAAACGTCTTCTGGTAGTACATACGGACAAACGAGGAGTAGGTGCACTCGTAGAAGGCCGAGTTCATCACAGATATCGAGACCAGGGCCGGTGCGATGAATACCGGGTAGGGGACGCCGTCTACCGCCTCTATGTATGTCCCGAGCCCGAACCCCAGTGCCAGGAGGTAGAGGAGCGGTTCGATGAATGGAGGGATGAAGTTTACACGGTATGTCCTGAGGAAGGCCTCCAGGTTCCTCTGCCAGACGCTACCCACCCTCTGGATACACTCAAACATCGCCGCCTCACTCCCGCAGGCTCCGACCCGTGAGGCGCAGGAAGACGTCCTCCAGGGTTGCCGGACGGACGGTGATAGCCGCCTCGTGCCGGCAGAGATCGAGCAACTCACCCACAATGTCATCGGCGCGATCGGTAAAGACCTGGAGCATATCGCCGGCAACGTCGTAGGCCACGCCGAGTTTGTCCAGAAGGGTTGCAGTCTTTTCTGTCCGCTCGACCTCTATGACCTCGTTTCCGGCATACTCGCGGACGATCTCCGCCGGGGCGCCCTCGATCAGGATCCTGCCGTGATCCATGATCAAAAGCCGATCGCAGAGGCGTTCAGCCTCGTCCAGGTAGTGAGTGGTGAGCACAAGGGTGTTTCCCTCAGCCCGGAGACCACGGAGGGTCTCCCAGATCAGGTGCCGTGCCTGCGGGTCAAGCCCGATGGTCGGTTCATCGAGGATTAGCAGTTCTGGTTCGTTTACGAGCGCACGGGCGATGATCAGACGGCGTTTCATCCCGCCCGAGAGTTTCTCGATCAGGACGTCCCGCTTCTCCTCAAGGCGCATGAACCCGAGGAGCCTCTCTGCCCGCTCTTCTGCCACACTCTTTGGTATACCAAAATAGCGGGCGTAGACCAGCAGGTTCCGGTATGCCGTGAAATCCGGGTCGAGATTGTTCTCCTGCGGCACCACGCCGATGCGGCTCTTGATCTCGCGGGGGTGGGTGTCCACGTCCATGCCAAAGACCTCCAGGCTGCCGCCGCTCTTTGGAGAGATGCACTGGATCATCTTCATGGTCGTCGTCTTCCCCGCTCCGTTAGGACCCAGGAACCCAAAGACCTCCCCCTCCCTGACCCGGAACGAGACACGATCGACCGCGGCAAGGTCGCCAAACCGTTTCTCCAGGTCGTGCGCAGCGATGATATCCTCTATCCTCTCTCCCTCCAGGATAAGAGATGGGGTTTTTTGGATACAACATTCTTTCGCTCTCCGAGCCTCTCTGTGAGGGGTGCGCGGGGCCGCACTCTGCACTGCCGGTAGATAGAGAATCTGGTCGGGATCCCGGGTCTGCCATGACAGAGGATGCATACCCATTTTACCGGAGAGATCGCATCACTACGCTGCAAGCGATACCATGACCGATAGTGCTGTGGAGATGGGGAGTGTAATTTATCCTCCAGATACTGTGTACGTCGCTATGTCAAAGTGCCATGGGCGTGGCGTCTTCGCCCGCAGGGATCTCCTGGCCGGCGAGGTGATCGAGGTCTGCCCGGTGATCGTGCTTGGTGGAGCAGACGAGCAGGAACTCCTGGATAAGACGCACCTCTTTGATTACTACTTTGAGTGGGGGGAACTTGCTGCGGTGGCGCTTGGATACGGTTCGCTCTACAACCACTCCAGCCACGCGAACGCAGACCACGTCTGTGACGTTCATCGGGGTGAGATCCGTATCTATGCTCACCGCCACATCCGGGAGGGCGAGGAGATCACGATCAACTACGGTGGCCGGCCAGACTGCCCCGACCCCGTATGGTTTGATGCGGTGGAGGGGTGATACGCTGAAGCGGCTGGGGCGATCTTGGTCTGGCCGCTGACTGTCCTGTTGCGGGAGCACCTCAACCCTGAGACGAAGAGGGCGCACCTTACGCGTGCAGACCCTGCGGGTACCTGGCAAAACCACTCAGGACTGCGAGAGGGATCAGGATTCGGGCGGATCCTCATCGTCCGTCCGCACCCTGCAGATCCGCTCTATCGGCAGGACGAAGATCCTGCCATCGCCTGGCCGGCCGGTCCTGGCGTGCGCCCGGACGATCCCGATGACCCGCTCAACATCGGCATCCCTTACGACCATCTCGATCTTCAACTTCGGGATCAGGTCGACCGGCACTGTCTTTCCCCTGAACCGGAGGGCGATACCTTTCTGAGCCCCCCGCCCCATAACCTCGCTCACGGTCATTCCGTAGATGCCCCCGGCCTCAAGCGCCGCTCTAACGGCGTCAAACATCTCGGGTCTGATGACTGAAGTGACCATCTTCATATCTCTCGCCCCCTCTATACCCTCGCAGACTCGCCATGCTGGGCGATGTCCAGTCCCACATACTCTTCCTCCTCGGTGACGCGAAGCCCCATCACCGTGTCGATAACCTTTGCGATGAGATAGGTCATGCCAAACGAGTAAACCACAGATATGGCCACATCCATGGCCTGGATGAGGAAGAGCCCCGGGTTTCCGTACAGGAGTCCGTTCACACCACCGATTGCCGCAGCTGCAAAGATACCGGTGGCAAGAGCGCCAAATATGCCGCCCATGCCGTGGATCGCCCAG
>DAFR01000098.1:2809-3245 GCA_002497965.1 Methanomicrobiaceae archaeon UBA436
GGAAGCCAGCGACCAGGCCAATGATGATGGCACCCATGGGGCCCACGGTTCCGCAAGCCGGGGTGATGGCGACCAGACCCGCGATAGCGCCGCTGATTATCCCGACCGACCCCGGTCTTCCGCGAGCCCAGGCGAGAGAAAACCAGGCAAGAGCCCCTGCCGCAGCTGCGATGTTTGTTGCCACAAAAGCGTTCACTGCAACTCCGTCCGCGGTCAGAGCACTCCCGGCGTTGAACCCGAACCACCCGAACCAGAGAAGCGCCCCGCCCAGGAGAACCATCGGGATGTTGTTCGGCTCCATGCCGTGACTGCCGAACCCGAGACGTCTCCCGATGATCAGGGCAAGCGCCAGAGCAGAGAAACCCGAGGAGATATGGATGACCGTGCCGCCGGCAAAGTCGAGCGCACCGAGTTGTGCCGCCCATCCACCGCCCCA
>DAFR01000098.1:3314-5325 GCA_002497965.1 Methanomicrobiaceae archaeon UBA436
CCCCGGAGGTCACGATTGCAAGCGCAAGGCCCGCAAAGACCATCTGGAAGACCATGAAGAGGAGGTCAGGGATACCGTCACCCTCAATCCCGACGCCCTGCAGGAAGATATGGTCCGGACCCCCGATCAGTCCGCCGATATCGGTGCCGAACGCGAGGCTGTAGCCGCAGACGATCCACTGGATGCTGACCAGGGCGAATGCGATGAACGCAAGGGCTATCATCGATATGAAGTTCTTCCTTCTGACAAGTCCGCCGTAGAAGAGCCCCACAGCCGGTGTCATCAGCATGACCAGTGCCGTGCATATGAGGATAAAGGCCGTGGCGCCGGAGTCGATCATCCGGCGGCCTCCGGAACCGGAACAGATACTCGTCTCCAGTACATGGAAAGAAGTTTCCTTCTTATATTTATAAATATTTCTACTGCGCTGCTCTGGGGGGGGAGGACTGATACGGTTTGATGATCAAAGTGTATTCGTGACGCAATGAGTGCGGAGAAGGGAAAAGAGAATGTACGCCGGGTCTGCACCCGTCTGAGGTCAGCAAAAACCCGCGCGGAACTTGCAGAGATCCTCTACCAGGAGGTATCCTGCTACTCGCTATCTGACCTGCAGGCGGTGCGGGGTAGGGTTGAGCGCGACCTCAGGTTCGTCCCACCCGCCTACCGGCAGCGGCTGTATCCGAGGCTTGTGGAGCAGGTCTTTGATACGCACCATGCCCTCATCTCTACCATTCGCCAGGGGAGGCTTCGGGTCGGGGGAGAACCGCTTCCCCCTGAATACGAGGAGTTCTGCGATATGGTCGAGAGGACGTGCCTTGCCGGAGAAGAGGATGAACAGCACCTCGAACTCCTCTACTTCCTCCTTGCCGCCTTTAACATCTTTGTCCTCGACCTCCCCGCACACCCGGTAGGGACGCCGTTTCCCGGCGGGTTCATGGTCGAGATCAGGAACGGAGAATACCTCTGTCCTGTCAGGGATAAGGCCAACGATGTCGAGAACGCCCTCTGCCCCTACTGCCCGGCAAAACAGACTGAGACCTGAATCTGCGTTGCGAATGGTATACCTGCACCCCTGGCCGCAGAATCAGGTCTTTCGGATAAAAAGGTGCTGGCTTACTCCTCTTCTTCGTATCGATCGAAGAATGTAACCTCGTCGAGGGGTTTCTTCTTCGCGATCGATATCTCCTCCGGGTATCCCGCCGGCACCAGCGAGACGAGGGTGTAGTCTTCCGGAACGTTCAGAAGTTTCCGGACATCCTCGGCATAGTCCTTCTTTGCCCCCGCGACCCAGCATGACCCGACACCCCATCCCTGGAGCGCCAGGATGAGCTGCATCGTTGCCGCGCAGCAGTCCTCCAGGTAGTATTTAGCGTCCTTCTTCCCGAAGACTGCAAAACAGATTGGAGCATTGGCGATGAACCGGCCGTTATCGGCCAGGCCCGCGATCGCCTCCAACGTATCGCGGTCGCGGATCGCCCCGAAGAGCCAGGGTTGCTCGTTTCTTGCGGTCGGCGCAAGGTGCGCGCAGTCAAGGGCGTCTTTCACAATCTTGTCATCTATGGGCGTGTCTTTGTACTTCCGCACGCTGTGTCTGCTCCGGATCACCGTGACAGCAAGGTTAACCGCTCCACCAATCGAGCTCATACAACGATTGTGGGTATTCCACGTCTAAATACCTTGGGGAACAGGATTGGATGCTGCGCTCCCGCAACAGGTGTGTGTCCTAGAGGAGACCCGCTATCGCCTGAAGCATATTCGAGAACCCATCCCCGATGACCACCGACGGATCGATCCCGAGGACCGGGAAGATGAAGAGGAAGTAGGCGAAAGTCCCGATCGAACTCCCGACGTTCGCGAGAGCCGCGACCAGCACCACCCGGAATAGCGGGATCCGCCGCATCTCGGAGAAGGTCTCGGCCTCCATTATCTGCCTGATCTCCCCGGTGGCGGGTTTCCTTATCTTCGCCTCGACGATGGCCGCAAACCATCCCGCCGCAAGCAGCGGGTTGAG
>DAFR01000147.1 GCA_002497965.1 Methanomicrobiaceae archaeon UBA436
GATAACTACGAGAACATACGGCTCGAGGTCGAGGGTGATGCAGAGACGCGGGAAGATGTGGAGAACCTCATCCTCTTTTTGGACGGGATCCTTGCCAGACTCGGCCGAGGAGATCCTGCGACCGCAGAGCGTGTGGATGCGTACCGGCGGCGGGTTCTCTCGACAGGGGCGGCAGCACCGGAAGGTGCAGCCAGGAAGGAGGTCTCCGCCAAATCTCCGGAGCCCGAAGAGCGTGAACAGCTCCCGATTGCAGAGGCTCCGGCAAAGCCGCTGGCGAGGGAGGAACCGATCCCCGACCGGGCAGAACCCACCACAAGCCTCCAACCGGAACGCCAGGAACCTCTGCTGACCCGGAGAAAGATTCCGGAAAAACCGGAAGATAAGCCGCAGGCTCAGCCTGCATCTCCCCCGGTGAGAGCAGAGCCGCCGGAGCAGGAGACGGTGCCGGCAAAGCCCTCCCCCGCGCAGGAAGAAGATGTCTGTGAGGTCTGTGGAGCGCCGGTCCCGAAATCGCAGGCGAAACTCTCACAGCTCTTCATGAGCCGGACGCTCTGCAAGAAATGCATGGAAAGGCCCTGAACCATCCCGGGATACCCGCGCAAAGGGAGGTGCACCTCGACCTGGAGAATATAAATACTACGGTGGACGAGGAGTGTATAATGAAGAAGAATCTGCTCATGTGGGACGAGACGCTATTTCGCGATCCCGAGGTCTTCGAGATCGATTACGTCCCCGAGCAGTTCAACCACCGTGAAGCGCAGATCCAGGAACTTGCCTTCCAGATCAGGCCGGGGCTGCGTGGCGGCAGGCCGCTTAACACCATCTGCCGGGGTATCCCGGGAACCGGTAAGACTACCAGTGTCAAGAAGGTGTTTTCTGAGATCGAGGATGCAACCAGGAAACTCGTTCCAGTATACATCAATTGTCAGATCGACAACACAAGGTTTGCCATCTTCTCCCAGATCTACCGCCGCGTCACCGGCCGGTCGCCACCATCCTCTGGAACCTCTTTCAAACGGGTCTTCGAAGCCCTGGCCCATTTCCTGCAGAAGGAGGATCTTGTACTGCTTGTGGCGCTCGATGACGCGAACTACCTTCTCTATGAGAAGGAGATAAACCAGGTTCTATACACCCTCCTGCGCTCGCACGAGGCCTACCCGCATGTTCGGATAGGTGTTATTGCCATAGTCAGCGATATGTCGGTCTCGCTGCAGAATGAGGTCGATGTCAGGGTTGCGTCGGTCTTCCGGCCGACCGAGATATACTTCCCCCCCTACTCAGCGGCGGAGGTCCATGATATCCTCAAGGAACGGGTTATACAGGGATTTTACCCGAACGTCCTCAGCCAGGAGATGCTGGATCTCGTTGTCGAGCAGACCCTCAAGAGCGGCGACCTCCGTGTCGGGATCGATCTACTCAAACGTGCTGCACTGAACGCCGAGCGGGATGCGCGCAGGTCGATTGAGGAGGAGGACATCTGCAAGGCATACGAGGTTTCCAGGTATCTTCACCTTGCGTTCTCGCTTCGGGCGCTCAAAGCCGAGGAGCGCAAGGTTCTTGCCGGGATCGCGGAGATGTCGGGCCGCGAGGAGGCAGATATGAGAACCGGAGACGTCTACCGCTTCGTAAAGGAGAGTACTGGCGTCAGTTACACCAAGTTCTACGAGATGATTCAGAAGTTCGATACCATGCGGCTCCTGAACCTTCACTATTATCGTCAGGGAAGGGGGCGGACACGGCTGATCAGCCTCAGATACGACCCCGAACGCGTGCTTGAACACCTGGGAAAGGTGTAATCGATTTAATAACTCTTATCTGTTTCACCACCGTTTGTACTCTGATGAGGTTTTCCACATGCTCAGCGTGAACGAACTTGCACTGGATATTTTCGAGGAACTTTTCGAATACGCCGAAGAGTTCTGTGCCGTCCCGCACGAACTTGACAACGGTGCACGGGTAGTCGACTGCGGTGTCAGCACTTCCGGTGGCTACCTGGCAGGACGAAGGTTTACCGAGATCTGTATGGGCGGGCTCGGTGAGGTTGACATCGCAATGGGCCGGATCAGGGATGTTCCTCTCCCATTCATAGAGGTCAGCACCGATTTCCCGGCGATTGCGTGCCTTGGGGCACAGAAGGCTGGCTGGACGATCAATGTCAACAAGTACTTCGCCATGGGTAGCGGTCCTGCAAGGGCGCTCTCTCTCAAGCCGCGCCACACATACGAGGTTATAGACTACGAGGATGAGTTTGACTATGCGGTCATCTGTCTTGAGAGCGACCATCTTCCAAACGCCGGCGTGATGGAGCATATCGCCGATGCCTGCAACGTGGATGTGGCCAACACCTGTGCGGTTGTTGCCCCAACGGCATCGCTTGTCGGTTCGATCCAGGTTGCGGGCCGGTGTGTCGAGACGGCGGTCTACAAGTTGAACGAACTCGGGTTTGACACAAAGAAGATCATCGCGGGTATCGGGCATGCACCTATCGCGCCCGTAAAGAAGGATGGCACAAAGGCGATGGGCAGCACCAACGACGCAACGATCTACCATGGCAGCATCATGCTGACGATGAAGGCGCCGGAGATCAAGGATTATCTCGAGAAGATCCCGAGCAATAAGTCCAGGGGTTACGGAAAACCGTTCTATGAGATCTTCAAGGAGGCAAACTTCGACTTCTACCAGATCGACACCTCGCTCTTCTCGCCGGCAGAGGTGGTCATAAACGAACTATCCGAGGGTGCTGTCTACCATGTTGGGGCTGTCAACCCCGAGGTTACCCTGAAGTCGTTTGGGTTCCTTTAAAACACTTTTTTCTATCTCCAGCGTCCTTTTTTGGGCTATTGAACCGATACTTCCAGGGCTGTGCCGGGTTTTGATTAACCCTTGCCGGGGCGTTCCCAGGAGGTCTGTGAATTACCGCTGACAGAACCACCATCTGCGGGTAGCCCTGGGGTTTTTGCGAGAGCAGGATGGGGGGCTGGTCGGCGAAAGGCGTTCAATGCGAGTGATTTGAGAGCACCGGTGAACTGGCTTGAGGATCGACGGGCATACTAAAGGGAAAAAAAGTTGAGATTCTACAGTCCAGATCGTTGATTTGATCGCCTCTTTTTTAACTTGCGGGGGTGAAGG
>DAFR01000025.1:0-1228 GCA_002497965.1 Methanomicrobiaceae archaeon UBA436
GCATGATCTCGACCGGCTCGGTGCCGCCGCCGTGAACATCCTCCGGGAACCCGCGCTCGGGCCTATCGGCGAGGAACTCAAACGGCGGTATGGCACACCATACATCGAGTCGTTCCCGACCGGACTTGGGGGGACCTGCCGGTTCCTTGAGGAGGTCGGCCGGGCGTGTGGCATCGATACCCCGGCCGCCGTCGAGGAGGAGCGGGCATACCAGGCGGCAATGCTTGAAAGATTCGATGATATAGCCGGGAGCCGGATCCGGTTCCAGTCCCCCCATCCCATGCTCAGAGGCGACCCGGAGGTGGAGGCCATCTGCACGGAGTGTGCCGACGCCCTCAGCCTCACCATAGACCCGGAGGGGGTCGCCATCCCCTCACCCTATCCTCCGCCCGTCGGGACAGGAGGGGTCGGCCGGATGCTGCACCGGTGGAGGGTGCTCATCCGGGATAGGGGGCGCGGCTGAAAGGGGTATTGGCGCTGCCCGCGGAGTGCACAGAATCCATTTTATACCCCTGATAGAAAAGACTACACCTGGAGAGAGTGCCAGAGTATGTTTGAACGCATCCTGTTTCCAACGGACTTCTCAGAGCCCTCGATGAAGGTTCTGGACTACATCCCCGCACTGCACGAGGCGGGAACCCGTGAGATCATCCTCGTCCACGTAATCGACTCAAAGGATATCGGGCTTGGCGCCTCCGGCGGGCAGGGGTTCCTTGGAACGGTATCAAACCAGGAGACCGAGGCCCGGCGGAGGTTGCAGACCGAGGTCCAGTACCGGATAATCGACACCCGCCGGGCGCTTGAGAAGCAGGGGTTTGAGGTGACCGTCCTGACGCCCGTCGGCAACCCCGGAAAAGAGATTGTGGCCGCCGCCGATGCCGAGGGAGCATCGCTTATAGTCCTTGGCTCTCACGGCCGGTCAAACATCCGGGACCGCCTGCTCGGGACGGTCTCGGAGTATGTTATCAAGAACGCCAATCAGCCCGTCCTGGTCATCAAGCGGGGGAAGGAGACCGGGAGATAGGCGGCCACCCCCTTTTCCTCTCTTATCTCCTCTGTCCGGTCTCAAGCAGGTTCCGGATAGCCCGCAGTTCCTCCACAACCGCACCGATCTCTGCCGCCCTTTCGGGTTCGCCTTCGGTTGCAACGGGGCCGCTTTTCCGGACAAAACCCATTATCGTCTCCTGGAGGTCTTTTGGGTCGGCGATCCCGGTCAGGACGATCTCTG
>DAFR01000025.1:1249-5298 GCA_002497965.1 Methanomicrobiaceae archaeon UBA436
GAACCGCATCAGCGGCCCCTGGGAGATATCGACGTTTGTGATCCGGTTGTACGGGACTATCCCGGTCTGCCGGAACCAGACACCGCGCTCCCAGGTGATCTCGGTCGGGGTGAGGCGGTAGGTTATGCTCTCGCAGTAGAGAGGTATCCACCAGGCGACAAAGATTATGACGGCAACCGTTGGTATGGCAAGGCCGAGGCCGACCACACGCGGGGTGAAGATCACGGTCGGAATAAGCCAGGGCAGGATCAGGACGACGACACTGATCAGGAGGGAAGTGTAGAGGTAGGTGCGGTACGCCGGCACCGGTTTGAACTCTTTGCCGATAGGGTAGGTGAGGGGGGACATGTTACGAAAAGTTTTCAATCCAGCAAGGTTAAGCCTTTCCGATCGCCAGGGCATCTCCGGAGGATGCAGCGGTCGGCCGTGAATCGATGCTCGTGGCACCGCGGTTCTCCGGTGCGGCCGCGAGGCAGACCCCCCGGCGCCTATCCCCCTGAACCCCTCGATGACGGCAGCAGGAAGCCTCATGACCCATCCCGTTTTAGGCCGGCTCTCCAGATGAGCCGCGATGGTTTAACCGGCGATCTGGCCGCCGGATTCCGCAACAGGGAACATCTGGGGGGGAGAGGAAGCCGGCCGTTCTCCGCGCTCGATGTTGCAGACCGCCCGGGAATTGCCGTCCAGATAGCCCCTGATCCTCATCTTCATACAGAACTGGCTTGCTGGAGGGCATCAATCCAGTTTGGTATCCTCGAATCACCAAAGCGATGAACGCCTTTCGTGACTGCACCCCCGGAATCCGTCCACGGAGAGGTTTTTTGCGCCGCCGGTGAGGTGAGACTCATCCCGGAGGCGCGGCAAACCGCTCCCCGTGTTCGGCCCAGTTCTCGACGGGCGGTTCGTAGAGGACGATACAGAGATCTTCAGGGCGGATCCCGGGGCTACGGCCAAGGTTCCCGACGATCGCCCGGAAGAGGGCCTCCTTCTTCTCGGCGGTGCGCCCGGGCATAAGGCTGACCTCGATCAGGATAGCATCGTCCGACCGCCCTGGAGGCAGCGGGAAGTTCTCCTCTTTTCGCTCGCAGACCCTGATCCAGAGGGCGGCCTCCGGGGTTTGCAGCGCTTCGATGAATGCCCTGCGGACGCTCTCGATCATCGACCTCCGGTACTCGACCGGTTTTCCCATACGGATCTCAATCTTTACAAGCGGCATTCAGACCACATCCGGCAGGCCTCGGGGAGACGGAGACGGCTCCCCCGCTTACCTGTATGAGCGTTCCGATAGCCGGGTCTTAACGCTTTCCAGGCATCAGTCCACCGCAGAGGAACCCCTGCGCCGGTGCCGGTCGATACAGGCGTTGAGCACCACCTCCATCAACCGGAGCGCACCCTCAACCCCCGCAACCGCGGGTGAAGAGAGGGTGACCCTGTTCCTGAGCGGGGGCGTCAACCCGACGAACGCGGCGTCCGGGGCGAGCGCCTGCTCGTAGGACGAGCCAAGGATCAGGTCGGGCTCTGCGTCCATGATCATCTCCCGGATCAGGGCAAGGTCGGTCGTATGGGTGATCCCGGTCTTCCCGGGACCCGGGTCGTTCCTGGCGGCGATAAAGGCTATATCCGCACCGAGATACCGGTCGAGAAGGTCGGCGGCGTACTCAGCGTAGGCGGCGCCGCCCGCTATCGCCACCACAGGAGGATCAAACCGGCGCAGGTATTTGTCACAGCCTTTCCTGATCCTGGCATCCGCCCACGCCGCCTCCTCTGCGACCGGGCGGGCATCGACCCCATCGATCGCGGCTCCAAGCCGCTCGAAGGTCTCGCCGAGGAGATCAAGACCGAGGAGTGAACCACAGGTTGTGCCGACACCGGGCGCAAGATCCGGGTTTGTCTCGACGGTGAACGGCGCCGCCCGCCGGGTTGCGGCGTAGCGGTCAAGGCAGAACGTGGTCTGCACAGGCACACCGGCGAGATTGAGCAGCCGCCGCGCCTCTATGGCGTTTCCCCGGCAGAAAGGGTCGAAAAGAGAGATCCCGCCTATGTTGACGCCCGGCGCGGCGGGATCGACCTCCGGTGAGATCGCCTCAAGCGCCGCCATGTAACCGGTCTCGAGATAGCCGAGGAACCCGGGACTGTCGATGAACAGAACCCGGCCACCATGGCCGAGATCGCTCATATCCTCGCCGATGATCGCCGGCACACATGTGTTGACCACGGCTATCCGGCTGTAGCGGTCGTCGATCTCCGCTATAACCTCCCGCAGCCTCGACTCCGTGCCGAATATAACCTCGTTCTCAAGAAGAAACGTCCCGTATATGGGAGCACCGATGAGCGAGGCGGGGTAGAAGTAGCAGCCGCTTGAACCGTGGACGACAACGGCAACATCCTCAAACCCGGCCAGGCAGGCCGCCGCACCGGTCATCGCGCAGGGCCAGAGCGGGTTCTCGCAAGGATTATGCTGCTCTTCTGGCATCATGGCAAACAGCAGGAGGCGGAGAATAAAACCCCTTCAAACCGTCCGGACGAGCGCGGCAAGATGGCGCCCCACCTCGCTCGTCTTCTTCGCCCCGCCCATATCCCTGGTGACGAACCCCTCGAGGATACTCCGCTCGATTGCCCGGAGAACCGCCGCCGCGGCCTCGTGCTCACCGATGTGATCCAGGAGCATCGAGCCCGCCCAGACGGTGGCAAACGGATTTGCAACGTCCTGGCCGCGGTACTTCGGTGCCGAACCGTGGATCGGTTCAAACATAGAGGTGCCGGAGGGGTTGATGTTCCCGCCCGGCGCAAGACCGAGTCCGCCCTGTATCATGGCGCCGAGATCGGTGATTATATCGCCAAACATGTTCGGGGTGACGACAACATCGAACCACTCGGGGTTCTTCAGGAACCACATCGTGACAGCGTCGACAAAGTTGAACTCCGTCGAGACGCCCGGATAACCTGCGGCAACCTCCGAGAAGACGTCCCGCCAGAGACCATAGACGTCGGAGAGGACGTTTGCCTTGTCGACCGAGGTGACCTTCTTCCTCCGCTGCATGGCAAGGTCGAAGGCGTAGCGGATGACCCGCCCCGCCCCCTCGCGGGTGATGACACCGATCTGGTATGCGAGTTCCTCGGCATCGGTCTCGACGTCCAGACCGAACCTGATGCTGTACATCTCCCGCAGAACCTCCAGCGTCTTCTGCTCGCGCCCCCCGGCAAACCTGGATCCGATCCCGACATAGAAGTCCTCCGTGTTCTCCCTGACCACCACGAAATCGATATCCTCCGGACGCTTATTCGCAAGCGGCGTCTGGACACCCTCAAGCAGCCGTATAGGCCGGAGGTTGATGTACTGGTCGAAATGAAACCGGATAGCAAGCAGTATGCCTTTCTCCAGTATACCGGGTCTCACCCTCTCATCACCGATCGCCCCAAAATAGATCGCGGGGAACTTCGAGAGGTCCTGGATATCCTCCTCCGTCAGGAGTTCGCCTGCTGCAAGGTATCGTTCGGCACCCATATCGAACTCTGTCCAGTCGATATCAAACCCGTAACGCTCTCCCGCGGCGTCCAGGACGTCTCTGCCCGCTGCTACGATCTCGGGTCCTATCCCATCCCCGCCTATTGCGGCTACGCGGTATTGCATGTCTCCACCCGGTCCAGGCTCCTCGCATAGGCCACGAGACCGCCGGCCTCGACGATCCTCTTCATGAAATCAGGCACAGGCTCGACCGGAAGCCTTCTTCCCTCCAGATCGATGCAGCCCGCTTTGATATCCACCGAGATGACCTCGCCGTCCTGGATGGCGTCGGTCTCCGGACAGACCAGAGGCAGGAGCCCGGTGTTGATCGCGTTCCGGTAAAAGATCCTGGCAAACGACTTCGCTACCACGATCTTAACGCCGGCGCCGAGCAGAGCAAGCGGCGCGTGCTCACGCGACGACCCGCACCCGAAGTTGCGGCCGGCGACCACGATATCCCCGTCCCGCACCTCTACTGCAAACTCATCCCGCGTCCCCTCGAACGCATGTTTTGCAAGTTCCGCCGGATCGTAGATCGTCAGGA
>DAFR01000025.1:5358-5493 GCA_002497965.1 Methanomicrobiaceae archaeon UBA436
CTCCCTCGGGTCGGTGATCTCGCCGTAGAGTGCGCTTGCCGCTGCCGTCGCCGGCGAGGAGAGGTAGACCGATGCCGCGGTGCTCCCCTGCCGGCCCCGGAAGTTCCGGTTGGATGTCGAGAGCGAGACCTCGCC
>DAFR01000037.1:0-3723 GCA_002497965.1 Methanomicrobiaceae archaeon UBA436
TCCTGGCTCCCGAAGATCTCATCAAAGATCAGGAACGTGGAGTCGTGCACCTGGTTCACCTCGGCGATGAACCGGGAGAGGGCCACCCGGAGAGCGATGGCGATATCGTCCTGCTCCCCGCCGCTGAACCGGTCGGCCGGGTAGTCTTCACCCATGTCGTGGACGAGGACGCTGAAGTCGTCGTCCAGCATGACCGTGTTGTAACGCCCGTCGGTGATCTCTGCAAGCACCCGGCCCGCCTCCTCCTCGATCCTGCCCCGGACGACCTGGAGGAGGTAGTCGATGTAGTCCCTGATCAGCGACCGGGTCAGTTTCAACCGCTCGATCTCCTCCGTGAGCGCGTCACGCTGCCGGACGAGTTCTTCTGCGCGGGAGAGTCTTGCGGTCTCATGCTCGATCTCCGCCTCCAGGCTGCTTATCCGGAGGGTGGCGGCATACATACGCTCCCGTGCAGCCGCAAGCCTCTGTTCAGACCCGGCAACCCTCTCCTCTGCCGCCTTTACCATCGACCCGTCAAACCCGAGTTCCTCGATAGCAGCCCGGACGCGGAGCAGTTCGGCCTCCCTCTTTGCAAGGAGATCGCGCCTGGAACCGAGGCTCTCCACCAGTCGCGGGACCTCCTCAAGACGGACGCGGAGTTCTAGCGCCCGCCGGTGCGCCGATTCGGCGCGGCTGTACTCCTGGCTGAGGCGTTCGAACCGCTCCGGGTCGAACGAGAGACCGGCAAGCTCGCCCCTGACACCCCGCAACCGTTCCTGGAGACCATCAAGCCTCGCGGTAATGGCGTTCAGATCCTCTTTTAACGCCGGCCGCCGCGCAAGTCTGGTCTGCGCCTCGGTATATGCCCGGGATACGGGTTCCAGGGCCCCTGCCTCCGCTTCCAGGCGCTTCAGAGCCTCCGGGTCGAACCCGAGCCTGTAGAGCCTGGTCTCGGCCTCATCCCGCCGGGCCAGGTGATCCGCAGCATCGGCGATGAGTCGCTCTCTCTCCTCCAGGAGGGCAGGGAGACGGCTGCACTCGCCCCGCAGGGTATCGGCCGTAGCCCGTTTCCCGGCAAGGAGACGGATCCGTTCCCTGAGAGATTCATGCGCCGCCGGGTCGTAACCTCCTTCGAGACCGAGAGCCTGGATCTCGGCCCGGTGCTCATCCGCCTCGGCCTGCCAGCGTCTCATCAGGTCGACGCTCTGCTCGTAGCGGGATGCTGCGAGAGCGTGCTGTTCTTTCAGGCGCTGGAGGGCCGCCCGCTGAGCGTACAGGCTCTTCAGTTCGGCGGCAAGCCTCTTCTGCCCGGCGACCGCCAGGGCATACTCCTCCTCGAGATCGGCAAGGGCTCTATCCAGAGATCCAGCGGTAGATGCCAGGTCTGCGAGGAGGTCCTGGTAGTGGTCACCGAGGCTCTGGCGGCACATGGGGCACGTCCCCTCGGGCCCGGCGGCCAGGATCTCTTCCCTGTGCCCGGCCACCTTCTGGATCTCCCGGCGGATCGCCTCCCGGCGTTCGGCGAAGGCGCTGATCCGCGATGTAAGGTCGTCCTTTCTGCGCTCCTCCGCCTCGATCCGCTCCTCGACACCCTCGAGTTCAGCGATCTGCCGGGAAAGATCGGTGATCTCGCTCTCGATCCGGCGCGCCGCCGCGGATGCGGCCTCGGCCTCGTGCAGAGACCGCTCCACCTGCCGGGCGTGCTCCTGCGCCTTCTGGTAAACCTCCAGGCGGGCGAGAAGGCTCTCGTAGTCCGCCGTCTCATCCTCGAGCGCACGGAGATGCCTCTCCTTCTCTTCGAGCTCCTGGATATCGGCCCGGTTCTCCAGGACGCGCTTCTCCAGGTGAGCAAACCGCTCGTCCAGCCTGGCGATCTCCTCACGGAGGGCGTCGTACTCCGGCTGGAGGGCTTTCATCGCCGCAATACGCTCGCGAAGAGCCCGGGCGCTCCTGACATCCTCTTCAAGTGCGGCAACCGTCCGTTCGTCTTCTGCAAGCGCCGCAAGGTCGGTCTCAAGCCTTGAACGCCGGTCAGCGTGGTCACGGATCTGCTCCTCAAGACTGGCTGCTTCGAGGTTCAGGCGTTCTGCGTGCGCCTTCTCCTCTGCAAGTGCGGCGACCTCCGCCTTCAGCGGCTCGTAGCGCTCGACGATCGGTTGAAGTTCGTCAAGGTCGGCCTGCAGCCGCTGCCGGGCCGCGATCTCGGTCTCCATATCCCGGCACTCGGCACGCAGCCGCTCGATATCGGCTGTGAGCCTCTCCTCCTCACGTTCAAGTTCCCGGCAGCGTTCGCGCAGGTCAAGCAGCCTCTCGTACTCGCGTCGGGCACTCTCAAGTTCTTCACGGGCGCCGGTCTCCGCGGTCCGGGTGTTTGTTGCCTCTTCCTCCGCACCGGCAACCGCAGTCCGCAGTTCCAGAAGGCGCCCGCGAATCCCGTCGGGATCCAGTTCCTGGAGCCTTCCGGAGAGTTCCCGGCATGTCCCCTCCCGGGCATCTATGAGTTCTTTGAGACACTCCATGCTGTCCTTCTTGAGGTAATCGATGCCCAGAACCTGCATGAACCAGTCTTTCCTTGACCCCGCACGACTCTCCAGCAGCGCAAGAAGTTCCTTCTGCCCGGCGTAGATGGTGTTTCGGAAGTCGCCCGCCCCCATCCCGACGATCCGCTGGATCTCCGATGCCACTTTCTGGACGCTGTTTGCCAGGAGTTTCTGGTTCATGTTGAGGTTTGCTTCATGCAGGGTCGAGGATGGGCGGCGTTTGAACCTCCGGAGAACTGTGTAGTCGTTGCCGCCGACAGAGAAGTCCAGGCGGACCTCGCAGACGTCCTGCGGGCCCGCAAACGAGCTGACGATGTAATCGCCGTCAAGCCCCGTTCCCTGGAGACCGTAGAGCGCAAACAGAATGGCGCTGACTATGCTGCTCTTCCCGGTGCCGTTGTTCCCGATGATCCCGGTTATACCGTCCTGGAAGATTATCTCCTGGTCGCGGAACCGCTTGAAGTTCTTCATCCAGAGCCTATTCAGCAGCACTCTCTCCCTCCCTGTGGCGTGCGATGACCGACCGGAGAAGATCCGTCCCGGTCTTCTTCACAAACTCTGCGTCGGCAGGTGCAAGGTGCTCCCTCTCCACAAAATTCTCGAACTCGGTGACGTAGTCCAGACCTGCAAGCGAGTCCTGGTGAAAGACGTGGTATGGGTCATCAACGGTCAGGGCCTGCAGCCTCAGGTCCAGGGTGCGGTTCCGGAGGTCCTGGAGGGCTTTCTGGTCGAGGGCACGGAGCGTCTCGCGGCGTATCCCATCGAGCGTGACCTGACAGATCGCGCCCTCGATCTCTTCCCACCGGGCATCGGCCGCTTCCAGGATGGACGCGACAACCTCCCCGGCCGTCAGACCGTCAGAGTTGACACGGCCCAGGTTGAGCATCGGTGTGTGCGGAAGGTCGATATGCTCGATATCGCCGGTGGCAAGATTCACCAGGAGTCCGCCCTTCCTGTCATCGATCTCGCCGTAGTTGCAGTACTCAAGCGAACCGCTGTACCAGGCGTTCTCCGCGACCTGGACCTGGCCGTGGTAGTGGCCGAGCGCGATGTAGTCGAACCGGTCGGAGAGGATGGTTGCGTCAAGTTCGTGCTCGGCGACGGTGTGAAGCCGCCGGTCGGAGAGGATGGTTGCAAGCCCGTGGGTGACAAGCACATTCGTGCCGCCGCCGGTGAATTCGATCTCCTCAAACGCCCTCCGATA
>DAFR01000037.1:3763-8266 GCA_002497965.1 Methanomicrobiaceae archaeon UBA436
CGGTTGTTGTGGGCGACGTAGAGGTCTGCTGCACGATAGCCGCCGCGCTCCAGCACCTCAAACGGCGACGCCGTGTAACGCGTCCTGGCCATGCTGTGGTTTCCCGCGACAACGAGCATGGGAATCCCTGCCTCATGCAGCCGGGAGAGGGCGTCGAGCGCCGTCGTGTAGGCGCGGGTCTTTGGTTTGACCTGGTGGAAGAGGTCGCCGGCGTGGACGAGCGCATCGGGGCGGATGGCGATTATCCGGTCGATGGCGGCGAGGAAGTTGTTGTAGATGAGTTGTTCACGCAGGTTCATCCCGGTCTCCGGGTCGACGCGGCTGAATGCCGATAATCCAAGGTGTGTGTCTGCCAGGTGAACGATCTTCATGCCTTATAATTCTCCCTGCGGCCAGAGTATAAAAGCCTGATCTGCGCGGTGCGAAAGTGTTCGCAGGCCCATAATACGCGTAGTCTAATATAGCCTCGCTGATATTTGTATGGTGATGTTGTGTCAAAACGGGCCGTTGATGCAGTTTTTCAGGCACTATTCCTCTTAACCGATATCCGGTTCCTGCTCCGGGAGACCGCTCCCGACCACGAACTGGACAAGGGGCAGCGTGAACGTGCCGCAACAACCCTGGAGAAGGTGAAACGGCAGGTTGCAATCCTTGAAGAGGAGCTGGTCGGGTGAGGTGCGCCTCCGATATCGAGGCCCGCGATGTGGAGGAGATGTACATCAACATCGACCCCATCCAGGCTGGTGGACGGCTGACCGCGGACGCCATGAAGGCGGTGATAGCATACGCCGACGGCTACTCGGTCTGTGACAACTGCCGGAGCCCATTCCGGCTTGATTATATCCAGAAACCTCCGATCGCTCAGTTCCACGCCGACCTTGCCCGGTGGCTGAATATGGACGCTGTCCGGGTGGTCCCCGGAGCGCGCCGGGGGTTCCAGGCGGTCGCGAGCAGTCTTGTGGAGAGGGGCGACCCGGTCATCCTGACCTCGCTTGCCCACTACACGGAGTTCCTGGCGATCGAGGAGGCTGGCGGGATCCCGCGTGAGATCCCGAAGGATGACTCAAACAGGATCACCGCCGATGCCGCGGCGGAGAGGATAGAGGAGGTGACCCGGGAGTTTTCAAGGACACCGCCGCTCCTCTTCATCGACCATGTCGATTACCAGTACGGGAACGTCCACGACGTTAAGGGGATCATAAAGACCGCCCACCGGTATGACATCCCGGTGCTGGTCAACGGCGCCTACACGGTGGGGATCATGCCTGTCGACGGGAAGGCGCTAGGCGCCGATTTTCTTGTGGGCTCAGGGCACAAGAGCATGGCCGCCCCCGCACCATCGGGGGTTCTCGCGGCAGCGGAGGAGTACGCCGGGAAGGTATTTCGGACGACAGAGGCGAGGGGTGATCTGACCGGCAGGACGTTCGGCATAAAGGAGGTTGAGATGATGGGCTGCACCCTGATGGGCGTTACCGTCGTCGGTATGATGGCCTCGTTCCCCCACGTCCAGGAGCGGGTGAATCACTGGGAGACCGAGGTTGCACACTCTCAGGCGGTTGTCGACGGCCTTCTCTCAATCGAGGGGACGAGAGTGCTCTCTGAATACCCGAGAAGACACACCCTGACCCGGATCGATACACGCGAGTCGTTTGACCGCGTTGCGCAGCAGCACAAGAAGAAGGGCTATTTCCTCTCAAACGACCTCAAGAAGAGGGGTGTTATCGGCGTCATCCCGGGCTCCACGCGGGTCTGGAAGTTCAACACCTTCGGGCTGACGGAAAAACAGATCCGGCATCTCTCGGAGGCTTTTATAGAGATTGCGCGTGAGAACGGGTTAAGTATCGTCTGAGGTGGGGGCTGCTTCCTCTACCGCACCGTTCTTTGCGCGGATCACCCGCACACTTGCCGCCGCCCGTTCTGCCAGCCCCACGGCATCGATCTCCTCCTCGATCCGGGCGATGGTCTCTGCGGGCGCTGCCGTCGAGGGGTAACGGGGGGCGACCGCACACCCGATCTCCCCGGGATTGGCCTCAAACGTTCCGATGCTGCGGGCGCGCCCGACAACCTCATCCTTGTCAAACCCGATCAGCGGCCGGAGCACGGGGAGGGTCGTTGCGGTGGATATCACCGCCATGTTGGCGAGCGTCTGGGAGGCCACCTGCCCCAGGTTGTCGCCGGTGACGATGGCGTGTGCCCTCCGTTCCTCTGCAAGGATGCCTGCCACCCGGAGCATGAACCGTTTGCAGAGGACGCAGCGGTAACGCGGCTCTTTTAAGGCGGTGATGACCTCAAAGAAGGGTTCCATATCGACAATCAGAAGGTCGAGGGCGCGGCCCGGCACCCAGGAGGAGAGGCGAGCGTGGTTCTGCAGGACTTTTTGCTCGACATCGGCCCCGCCAAACCGGCCGCCGTGCATATTGATGTGGAGCATGTGGCACCCCCGGCGCATCATCAGCCAGGACGCAACCGGCGAGTCTATCCCCGCCGACAGGAGGGTGATGACCTCCCCCTGTGTCCCGTAGGGGAGTCCGCCCGGCCCGGGGATCTTCTCGTCGTAGACGAGACCGCCGAACTCCCTTGCCTCGACTGAGACCTCGTAATCGGGGTGTGTCAGGTCAACCCCGACCCCGTCAAACCGTTCGAGGATGGCCGACCCGACCGCCGCCGCAAGTTCCTGGCTGGAGAAACCCGGGACGCCCGACCGCCGTGCCCGGACAGCAAACGACATCCCGGGACGGAGGCGACGCTCTGCGCGTTTGAGGGCTGCGGTTGTTATACCTTCTATATCGGCCGTCGTCACGGTGCAGACGCTCGCGCTCACCACCCCAAAGATTCTGGCGGCCGTTTCGGCGATCCGGGCGGGGTCATCGCCGTATATAAGTATCCGTCCTCGGTGGGTCTCGATCCGGTGGGCGAACCCTTCTGCCTCCAGCGCAAGGCCGATGTTCTCTGCCATGGCCGAGACAAACCGTCGTTTCACCCGTTCGCTCTTGAGAAAGACCTCACCGTACCTGACCATCACCGCTTCCACAGGTTCACCCCCTATCATCACCCTATCATGTGCCTGGTTGTCCCTGATGAATCTTCGTGAATCTGGCAGATTGTCCGGGGCTATCAGACGAGTTCGTTCAGGTTGCGCCACCCCCCGCAGGGAAAGTCATGCCTGGAAAACCGTTTTGGGGTGACATGCCAAGACAAGGGCGGGGGGTGTTCCATCCCCCTCCTTGTCAGCCCTTCCCCCGGGGGTGATTCCCCCGTCGATACCCTGTCCGGGAGGTGACCATCTCTGCCATCAATGCAATCACCCTCACCGAAATCCCCTTTATACCCCGTGCACGGCCTTCCGGGGCTATCACCCCTCACTGCCCCCCCGCCGCGCATACCACCGGCGGGAAAAGGCGGCGAGAGGTCAGGGGCTAGATGGTTCTCTTGCTTCCTGCAGGGGAGCAAATGGTTTTTAACAGAGGCACTCCGAAGGTACTGGTATGGCAAAAAAATCGGCGAAGAAAACGGCTGCTAAAGAAGCAGAACCGATGAAACTCTTCTATATTTTTTACAACAAGGAGCGGTGGGACAACTGGATCAGGAGGCTTGAGGACGCAAGTTTTGAGCCCGCAGAGGGCGAGGAGGTCTCGGAGGGCGAACAGATCCTCTACAGTTTCGCCGAGGATCTCACCCTCTCTGTCTTAAAGATCATCCGCCTCTACCAGAACGGCCGGTTAACAAAAGAGGAGGCCATAGAAAAACTCAATGATGTGGAGGTGCTCGTCATGACCGGGCTGCCGGAGGGGAGACTCGAGGATCTCGTTGGATCGCTCCAGTTGAGCCTGATCGTGCTCTTCACAGCCTGCCGGAAGTATCTCGACGGTGGGTTTAATACGGATATAAAGACGCTTGTGAAGAAAGGCAAGGCGATCGGCGATACAAACCTCGATGAGGCGCTCGATATTGCGGCCAACATCGGGGCCGCTGTGATCGACGGCGCCACCTGCTGCGCGAAGTACATCAAGGACGACGCAGAGAACCTGAGCCTCTTTGACGACTGGCTGATCGAGATCGAGACGATGAGCAATGCCATGAAATCGCTTGCAAAGTTTGACGAGGAGCCTGGAGAAGCGGCGTGATCGCAGATAAGGCCCGTTTTCGAGCGGCACGGAAACTGGAGCGGGCAGCGGGGTTCCGCCTCCCCGACCATGTTTTCGCGGGTGGTTTCCTCGAGGCGGTCGGACGGGGTGTAAACTTCGAGAACCTCGACCGGCGGATGCAGGAGAACCTGCTGGCAATCTTTCGCGACTTTATGGACTGCAAATGCAAGAACGCGCCATACTGCGGCTGCCCGGAGCGCAAGTTCACCCTCACGATCATCGAACTACGTGAGATGGGGCTTGACCACCGCCAGATCAGCGCCCACCTCCTTGAAGAATACGGGATCGATCTCTACCCTGCTGATATACTGAGCTTCCTTGAAGATTCGGTTCACATGCTCGAGGCGATACGGGACGT
>DAFR01000037.1:8348-8729 GCA_002497965.1 Methanomicrobiaceae archaeon UBA436
CCGCTGGCAAGTGACGAGTATAGGGGGTGGAGAGGGGTGGCCGCCTCTTTTCCGACGATCCTCTATTCTCTCCCGGGCACGGCTTTCGTTGGGGCGTTTGACGGGGGAAGTTTACGAAGAGCACAGGCAGAACGCCCCCGACGAGGGGAGGGAGTGCAGTCGGTCACCTGGAGCGTAAGCCCCACCCCGGGGTGGCGATTATACCTCGATACCGCGCCGGGGAGCAGGGAGGCTCTTTGCGGTCTCGCTGAACACTCTATGAAATTTTCCACCCGCCGACACGGTTTTCCACCGGGTCAATCGCCCCATCCCGCCCGGATCGAACGTGGTTATGACTGCCATCATCTGTATACCGGGCGTGCAGCCCCATCCAGGCAAGAT
>DAFR01000037.1:8745-10177 GCA_002497965.1 Methanomicrobiaceae archaeon UBA436
ACCCTCTTCTTTGCCGGGATCCTGGAGGCCGGGTGGGCGATCGGACTGAAGTACACAGAGGGTTTCACCAGAGTCTGGCCGTCGGTGGCAACCCTCGTCCTGATGGGAGGCAGCATATACCTTCTCTCGCGATCGCTCACCGGGCTTCCTCTCGGGACAGCCTACGCCGTCTGGACAGGTATCGGCGCGGTGGGAACGGTCATTGCGGGGCTGGTGCTCTTCGACGAGTCGCGGAGCGCTCTCCGCCTCCTCTGCATCCTCCTGATCGTTGCCGGGATAGTGGGGCTGAAACTCTGTTCGGATGCGTGATGACCGGCGGTCTCAGGTGGACTCCCCTGCGCCGGTCCCACTGCAGCGCAAGAGTTCACCAGCCAATCCACTACCAAAGACATCTCCCCGGTATCCGGCGTCTCCGGGGACATTATTGGGTAGATCCTTAACACACTCGATCTCGCCGGCTTACTCACCGGTCTGTTCGGTCACAGCGTCGAGTTTCACGCTCACAACACGACAGACACCACCTGGACCACCGGGTGCGGGTACTTCACACTCCCGCTGCCACAGGCTCGCTCAACCTGACACCTGTCTCATGGATCGTGGTTGAACAATCCACCATGAACGACGCCGAATGACATGTGCTGGCGGCAATCGAGATCGATGCAGTTCCCGGCTGGTCACGAACCTGGTTGAAGAGAGAGCCATCACCCCCCTGGGGGCATTACACCCTCGTTCGCAAGGTGAAGGAGGGGGGAGGAGACGTAGAGCGCCGTCAGCCTCCGCTTTCGGGGGCTCATCTCTGGTGATCTCTCGCATGCCGGCTTTACCGGATGAGTTTTTGTGGGGATTGTTCATCTACGAAACCTCTTTTCCCCAATGGGGGTGGGAAGTTCCGGTATTCAGCCAGAAAGGGGGTTACTATACCCCGGGCCCCACAGTCTCCCTAAATCCTCCTCGCGATCGTCTCGATCGCCTCGATCAGAGTCTGCTGGTACGGCTTGATAATCCCCACCGGACAATCGACTATCTTTTCCACGATCGGCGCAAGGATTGGGGCACAGACTATCCCGAGCGCTCCTTCGCGATCCGCCTGCACCGCGGCGATGATGCACTCGTCGAGGGAGTCTGCAGAGTAGCCCCGTATGTGAAAACTCTTCTCGCCGATCTGGAGGTCACGGTTGTCAAGGTCGTCGAGAAGAAACCGCGCTGCAATCACCGCTATGAAACTCTTCCCCCCTGGTTCGAGAACGTTGACGATCTTCCGGACGGTGGAGAGCCGGGGATCTGCCCTGCCCGATGTGAGTTTGTATAGGGTGGCGACCGGGATCCCCGCCCGTTCGGCAAGTTCCCGGACGCTCATATCCTGGCGGGCAAGCTCATCCTGGAGCGCAGTGGCAAACTCGGTCTCAAAGATCTTCCGCGAGAACATAACTAT
>DAFR01000037.1:10391-11724 GCA_002497965.1 Methanomicrobiaceae archaeon UBA436
TGACCGTCTACCGCCACGTGGCTGAAGGGATCCTGGGGGCTCCGGGTCACGCCATTCCTTTACTTTGTCGACGCAGATCACTGGGTGGAGGTTGCAGTTGACGAGGAGGGGGTCCTTGAGGCTATAAAGCGGGAGATTCGATGACCCCGCCGTGTGTATAATATGTTCCCGGATATTCTTATATCCTCAAGGGTATCTCTCACTGCTATGGCAGAACTCTCACCCGGCATGCCGGCGCCCGACTTCACCCTCCCGGATGCTGACGGCCAGCCCGTATCGCTCCAGGATATGCGGGGCGCCTATGTGGTGGTCTACTTCTACCCGAAGGACAACACATCGGCCTGCACCCTGGAAGCCAGGTCGTTCACAGAGGAGATGGAGGAGTTTGAACGTCTGAACGCCAGGGTTATAGGTATCAGCCCGGACCCGCCGCGGAGCCACAAACGGTTTGCCGAGAAGCACAACCTCTCCGTTCATCTCCTATCCGACCCAGACCACGACGTGATCGCGGCATACGGCGCCTGGGTCAGGAAGAAGCGTTGCGGCAGGGAGTATGAGGGTGTCGACCGGAGCACCTTCATCATCGATCCCGAGGGAAAGATCGTTGCAGTCTGGAGGAACGTGAAGGTGGATGGGCACGTTGACGAGGTGAAGGCAAAACTTGAGGAACTGGCGGCAGCGTCCGCCGCCTCATAGCCCTTCCCTGCAGGCGAGTTCGCACGCCCGGCAGTGATCGATCCGCCCCCTCCCTGAGGCTTTGTCGGCGTTCATCCGCGCCATGCACCGCTCCCGGTCATACCGGCCGGAAGCGAAGGCATCCATCGGACAGGCGCTGATGCAGCAGCCCGGGCAGTCTCTGCAAGGGTCTTCGGCCCAGGGATGATCCGGTTCCGGGCAGTCCAGGTCGGCCCATACCGCCCGGAACCGCACCCTGGGGCCGTAACGGGGGACGATGACAAGGTTGTTCCTGCCCATCCGCCCGATTCCGGCGAGGCAGGCCGCGTCTTTGAGGTAGATCCCGCCATCCTCTATCTGGTAGGGGATGAGACGTGCGCTGGTGCCGTGGGTCTCCTGCAGCCAGCGGACAACGTCCTTCCCGATCCCCGCCAGGATCCGATCCCCGGGCGTCCCCCGACCCGGTTCCCAGAGGTCGAGTTCGGGTTTTCGGGGGTCGTGGTAGAGGCCAATGACGATATAGGCCCCCCGTTTGTCCCGCGCTCCCCGCCATCCGTCCGCGGCCGCCGAGGGGCAGTCGAGGAGGTTTGCGGCCGGCAGAGCGCCGGCCGCGTCCGCCCCGTCTTCACGTGCCCTCCGGAGCACCGATCTTATAATC
>DAFR01000032.1:0-6016 GCA_002497965.1 Methanomicrobiaceae archaeon UBA436
TTCTCCAGGGGGATGTCAGCCAGATATACAGGCATCCTGCTACTGGTGGCGGCCCTTGCGGTCGTCGCCGCCTCGGCCGGCTGTCTTGCCACGGCGATCGGGGAGGTGACCTACGACGGCGAGGCCCTGCAGGTTGCGGTGGAGAACAGTGGCGAGCCTGTCGAGAACGCCGTGCTCCAGGTGAAGATAATGGAAGTAGACCTCTTTGAGCAGCAAAAGGTCTTCTCCCAGGCGCGGCATATCAACCTTGATAGTGGGGAGAATAACTACTCGATCGAGGTTGACCTCCAGCCCGGCACATACAGGGCCTTTCTGAATATATTCATAGGTGATGAGCGCGGCGCGTCTGTCATCCGCGACCTGGAGGTAGCAGTCTGAGCCTTCCTGGACTGGCAGCGGCACGTGGGCTTGAACCCGCGGATGCCGTCTTTAGCGGTGCTGAGGTCTTCAACCCATTTTCCTGCACATTTGAGAGTGTGGACTTTGCGGTAAAAGACGGCTGCATCATAGGCATCGGCGACTACCAGGCGGAGCGGGACCACGACCTCTCCGGCACATACGTGGTGCCCGGGCTGATCGACGCCCACGTCCACATCGAGAGTTCACTCCTCGCACCGACCGAGTATGCCCGGCTCGTCCTTTCGCACGGCACAACAACGGTGATCGCCGACCCCCACGAGATAGCAAACGTCTGCGGGACGGCGGGGATCGAGTACATGCTCGCCAGCGGGGCTCAAACACCGCTCGATATCCTGATCATGCTCCCCTCATGCGTCCCGGCAACACCGCTCGATATGGGCGGCACCAGGCTCACGGCCTCCGACCTTGCCCGGTTCCGCGGCCGGGAGCGAGTCATAGGGCTTGCCGAGGTGATGAACGTCCCCGGCGTCCTGGCCGGCGATGAGGACCTCCGGGCAAAGATGGATCTCTTCGAGGTTATCGATGGGCATGCACCGTCCCTCTCCGGAAAAGACCTGAACGCCTACATCTATGCCGGCGTCCAGAGTGACCACGAGTCAACGACGCTTGCCGAGGCGCGTGAGAGACTCCTCCGGGGGATCTACGTCATGATCAGGGAGGGGTCGACCGAGCAGAACCTCCGCGGCCTCCTGCCGCTTGTGGACAGGTGCACGGCGCCGCGGTGCTGTTTTGCAACCGACGACCGGCATGCCGGGACGCTTGTCCGGGAGGGGCATATAGACGACTGTATCAGAAAAGCGGTCTCTTACGGTCTCGATATCGAATTGGCGCTCCGGATGGCGACACTCTCCGCCGCCGAAAGGTTCAGGCTCCATGACCGGGGCGCGATTGCACCCGGACGGCTCGCCGATTTCTGCGTCATAGACGACCCCGACCGTTTCTGCGTTCTGCGGACGTTCAAACGCGGCGTCGAGGTGCTCGATCCCGGTTACCGACCGCCAGAGGTTCTCAAGGCTCCTATGCAAGCCCGCGTGCCGGGGCGTGGCGAGATCCAGATAACCGGCCGGGGTGTGGCTAGGGTGATCGGGATCGTGCCCGGGCATATCACGACACGCTGCCTCCACTCTCCGGTCGATGCTGCCGCGATCCCGGATATCGAGCGCGATATCCTCAAAGCGGTCGTCACCGACCGTTACCGTGGGAGCGGGTCAGGTGTGGGGCTTGTCCACGGCTTCGGGCTGGAGGAGGGGGCGATCGCCGGGTCGGTCTCCCACGACTCCCACAACATCGTCACGGTCGGGGTCGATGACGCCGATATTATCCGTGCCATCGCCGAAGTGGTCAGGCTCGGCGGGGGGCTTGTGGTCGTCTCCGGAAACGAGGTGACGACGCTGCCCCTGGAATGCGCCGGACTGATCTCCGCCCTCCCCTGCGATGAGGTGGTCCGGCGGCTGGCGGCGCTCGATGAGCATGCGGGAAGGCTCGGCGCTATCGAGAACCCGTTCATGTATCTCTCGTTCCTGGCGCTGACAGTCATCCCCGAACTCCGGGTCACGGAGCGGGGGGTCTTTGATGTCGGGGCGTTTTCGGACGTGCCGCTCTTCTGTTGAGGGACTGCCTGAGAGAAGGCGATGAACGGCGAAATGCTGTAAGTAGACCAAACCTCACCACCTCACCGCGCCCGGTGCCAGGTGAGAGAGGGTGTTCTTGGTTCCCGCCTGGAAAACACAAGAGACCTCATCTGCGTCCAGTACACGGTTTTCCAGGGGCAATCGCCACTGCCGGGCGGCGGTCAACAACATCTCCCCCGGTTCTTCGGGAAAAACTGCCCGCCGCATCATGCCGCTCTCCGCGTCCCCTCACCCGAAGAACCTCACCGCCCCGGGTGCCAGAACCGCGATCATAAACAGGATCACGGGCTGGTGAAGGAAGTAGATGAGGAGCGAATGCCGGCCCAGGAAACTGAACGGTCGCAAAACCGCCGGCCCCGGGTCTACGAGGCGAAACCCGCGTTCCCCTTCCGGGTAGAGAGTATGCCCGCAGGCCATCCCGGCAAGGACGATGCCGAACCATGGAAACAGCGGGACGTAGTCCAGGCTTGCAAACGATGCCGGACGGATGCCAAGCCAGAGCAGCGGCCAGGGGCCGTTGACGAGAGTTACGGCATAACCCGCGATGAAACACGCCACACTCGCAACGATGAGTCTGCTTGCGTCCAGCCGGACAAAGAGCGGTGCGAGCAGGATCGAGAGACCGATGAAGTGCAGGACACCAAAGACGATGCAGACCGAGGGGAGGAACAGCCAGGTTACGCCGGTTATGACCATACCGCAACCGAAGATGGCAAGACCACGGCGGACATACCTGAGCGCGAGCCCGCGCGCCGTGAGTCGTCGCCTGGCGCGGGCATAACTGATTGTAAAGGAGAGCCCCACCAGGAAGATGAAGGTCGATGCGGTCAGGCGGGCGAGGAGCCAGAGGAACCCTCCGGAGACATCCAGCGGCAGGATGCCGAAGAAGTTGAGGTCGAAGGCCGAATGAAAGATGATCATAGTCACGACGGCAACCCCGCGGGCGAGATCGATCTCCCAGTATCGCGTCCCCGGCATGGCGCCAGACCTCAGAACGACCTCCGTCGGACAGGCGCGCCGCAGTCCGGACAGGTCGTCATCGCGGTTATATCGCGGATCTGCTCCTCTGTCGGCTCGTTGTAGATCCGGGAGAAGCCGCACTGCCGGCTGCACTCGATCACGATGAACGGGCTACAGATCCTGCCCAGGTCTCCTCACCATCCCTTCCTGCTGCAGGGGCATCACAAGTTTCCTGCATCAAGATGGAGGGGTTATCCGATAAGTAATTTGACCCGCCGCTGAGGCAGCATTATTCCCACGCCAGACCCAGATCACCTGTATGAACGAGCATGACGAACACGTCATAGAGGCCATCGGGAGGTGCCGGGTCGTGGTCAGGAACGGCCAGGTTGTCGAGGTCGGAAGACCCGTGATCCGCGACTGTCCGCTGGCGAAGCGGTTTGCCTGCCCGGTCGAGGATATGACGCCGGAAGCGATAAAGCGCAACATCGAGGCGCGGATCAGGTCATTTGGCATGTGCACCCCGGCGCGGGAGGTTCTCGCCGGGCCTGACTTCGTCATCTTCGGGGCATCGGAGCTCCTTGGCAGCGCCGTGCGGAGGGGGGACCTGGACGCCGCGGTGATAGTCTCCGACGGCGCGGGGACGGTCGTTGCGACGAACCCCGCCCTTATACAGGGGATCGGCGGCCGGATGTCCGGGCTCGTGAAGACATCCCCCATCCTGGAGGTGATCGCGCGGATACAGGAGAACGGAGGTGCGGTCCTGGACACCGCGACCGCCGCGATAGACCAGGCCGCCGGTGTCGCGCTGGCGAGAGACCTCGGCCACCGCCGGATCGCTGTGACCACCGCCGATGCCGCAGAGGCGGCGGCCATCCGGGAACGGTTCCCGGAGACCGTGATAGTCGCCGTCCACACCACCGGGGTATCACGTGAGGACGCCGCCCTGCTGGCCGGGACTGCCGACCTGATCACCGCCTGCGCATCGCGGCATATACGTGATGTGGCGGCAAAGAAAGCGCTCCTGCAGGCAGGGACCTCGATCCCGGTCTTTGCGATGACACCGGCGGGAAAGATGATCATCCTCGGGAAGGTGGCGGAGACCGACCGGCAGATCCTGGTGCAGGGGGCGAGCCTCCCGGTGGAGGGGCCACACCTGCCCTCTCCTCTCTGTTGAAGGGGCCTACCCTTTCCCGGGTATGCTGAGGTATCTTCGGAGTTGCGCAAACTCCGCAAGGACTATATCCGCCCCGACATCCGTCACGCGGCTCTGGCGCCAGTCACCGTATGCGGCAAACGCCGTCACCATCCCGAGTCGCCGCCCGGCCGCGATGTCGCGGGCGGCGCTGTCCCCGACCATCATCGCCTCCTCCGGCTTCGAACCGAGTCGGCGGAGGGCGTAGATGAGAGAGTCGGGTTCGGGTTTATACCTCCCCGAGAGGTCCGGTGTCACCACCGTCTCGAAGTAATCGATGAGCCCGGTCTTCTCAAGCCGCCGCCGCGCCTGGAACGACTCCGCGTCGGTCACGACCGCAAGCCCTATCCCACCCTCCTGCAGGCTCCGGAGCGTCTCCTCGACGCCCGGGTAGGCCTCGACCAGGTCGAGTTTGACATCCTCGTAGATCCGGCAGCAGACCTCAAACGTCTCCAAATCGTAGACCCCGAGGCCGTTGAGGTAGTCACTTATGTTCTCATGGTCCTCAAACCCGTGAACCCCCCGAAGGAAATGAGAGAAGAGCGCCACGGGGTCGCCTCTCCCCAGGTAGTCGATCACACTGCGGCACGCCTCCCGCTTTGCTCGAACAAAGTCAAAGAGGGTGTTGTCCATATCGCAGAGGACAGCCTCTACCGCGTAATTCCGAGTTCTGCAAGTCTCCTGCATATACCAAGTTCCCGCCTGCATTCACGGTAGATATCCTCGTCCCGGAACCTGATCTTCAGTTCGTCGAGGTCGTTAGCCTTCCCGCCGTACTCACCGAAGATTGTGAACCCGCTGCAGTCCACAAACCCGAAGACGGCAGCAAGGTTGAAGAGCAGTCGCCGGAACGCCGTTGCCGTGCAGGTTGTTGCCTCAAGTCTGTATGGACGGTCAAAGTAGAAATATTCAAGCCCCTCTGTCATGCAGAGGTCGACCATGTAGATGTCGGCGGTCAGGAGAACGGGGAGGGCGTAGCGTTCCTCTTCAAACTTCCGGAGCGCCCGGACGATGTTGCGATCGTTCTCCTCTGCAAGGTGGGTGTGCGGCCCGGGTGCCGGGACCTCCGTTGCCCGGTCGCGGATTGAGCGGTACTCTTTCAGTGCAAGATAGGCGGCTTTCCGTGAGCGTTTCATCCGCTTGTTCTCGAGTTCTGCGAGGTAATCCCGCCACTCAGGCGCCAGTGCCGTCATCTCCTCGATTGCCGCCGCCGAATACTTCCGGTTGACGGCGTAGGAGATCTCGTCGCGGACGGTCTCGACGATAAGGTAGGTGGAGGCGTCGATCCCGGGGTTGTTCGATGCAAACCCGTGGTAGAAGAGGTTTGTATCCAGGGCGAAGAAGACGGATTTCTTGAGGTTCCTGTAGGATACAAGCATCGCATCGAAGGCGGCCTGGTTTGTGTAGCGGGCGATGCCGGATGCAAACATGCACTCCTGAAGGTCGGCATACGAAGGGAGCTCCGCTGCAATCGGCTCGTATGCGGCGACCCAGTCGCTGAACGTCTCGCGCGTCGCAGGCATCTGGAGCGAAAACCCGGTTCCTTCCGGGCACGCAACAATGATCTCACCCGCGTAGAGCGGGTATGAGACACGAACCTCTTCGAGAGAGTTGATGAGAACCTGGAGTTCGTCCTCCGTGATTATAAGGTCGTTCATGCTGAAAGTGCCGCTGCGTCCTCGATAAGGTCGTGGATCCTCTGAACCTGGTGCGGGATCATCATGTAGGGCTTTGCGATATCATCGGTGGTCTTCATGGCCAGGTAGTAGATGTGCCGGATATCAAGCCCCGCAACCGAGAGCGCGATTAG
>DAFR01000032.1:6057-6231 GCA_002497965.1 Methanomicrobiaceae archaeon UBA436
GGATGAAGTCGCCTGCGAGAGAGCGGATCGTCTGCCCGGCCCGGACGAAATCAGCCTCCGGCAGAACCTCCACCTGAATCTCCGGGGAGAGACCATACCCCTCCGAGACCATCCCGACCGCTGCCTCCGCGGTGGATGCCGCCTCTGCATACGGCTCTTCGGTGACGATAACGA
>DAFR01000032.1:6370-6491 GCA_002497965.1 Methanomicrobiaceae archaeon UBA436
CCGGGCCGATGATTGATCTCCCATTACCCGGAAGGTGCGTGACGATGTTTACCCTGGTGGCTGCAGGCTTGTGGAGCCATGCGGAGATGTCTGGACACGCCATCCGGATCTCCGGCGAATT
>DAFR01000113.1 GCA_002497965.1 Methanomicrobiaceae archaeon UBA436
CCCTCCTCCCAAGGCACCGTTCTGCAGGGTTGATGGGGGCGGCCTGGCGCGTTATATTTGGTTTCTGGCGTTTCGGGGGTGTTTTGGTTATACATGCTCTTCAGTGCTGGAAGACGCCGGGTTTCCGGGTGCTCGGACCATTGATGCCGGCAAAATCTTTTGCAGAGAGGACAACTGACCCGTTACTGTGTTCCACAGGCCCTGGGCTGCAAAACCTGGCGGGATTGTCCGTCATCCAATGAGAAGAGCACATTTTCCTGTGGTCGTCGATCCCGGACACCTTCATATCGCGCTTTTAAGCCAGGATCGCGCCCTTTGTTGAAGTGTGGATTGCCAGGGGAAGCGATCTGGTGTCCATGCTCATCTCTGGAGGTCGTTTATATACAAGGGTGGTCTGCGGCCGGGGAGGGTGGCATGTTCACATCACTTTTTACTTTCACACCGCGCGGTAAGGGGTTCATATACTCTCAAGAGAATGTATTCAACAGGGTTCTGCCCCCCTCCTTCCACCAGGAGGTGGCGGACCCGCATCATACCTCCTAACTCCGATCCAATCAGCATCTTCCAAACCTTTTTTGGGACGCCGGATAGTCCGGGGCGTTCTGGCTGTGGGTCGGGGTTTGCATCACTGTTGAGGGAGCATCTTAAGATCGTGTATCTGGTCGCCCCCCCGCCGGGTATGGATAAGTTGCGGGGAATAGGCATTTACCGCAATTTTGATATGCTTTGATATTTAATTCATTCTCCAATGGAAAACGTCTCTTTCTCAGAATGGATTGATCGGTTCGGTGGTTACCTCCGGATGCGGAACTACTCCCCCAGAACCATCGAGAAATACATCCAGACACTCCGGCGTTTTGCACGCTATGTCTGGGTCCGTGAGAACCTGGATCCAGAAGGCACCGGGTTCGATGATACCTTGCTCGACGACGCTTTGCTGGATGCAGACGTCAACGTATCAACAGCGCTCGTAACCGATTTCTTCTCATACCTTGCCGAGAGGCGGGATTACCGGCCGCGGACGCTCCACCGGATGATCTCGACGCTCTCCTCGTTCTACCGTTACCTCTACGTCCAGGGCGCGGTTGCCGCAGACCCCATGATCGGGGTGGAACGTCCCCGGATCAAGAATCAGGAGTTGAAATACCTCAAACACAGCCAGGTTATCCGGCTGATAAACACGATCGAGAACGAGCGAGACCGGCTGATAGTTCGCCTGATATACGCAACGGGCGTCCGCGTATCGGAACTCTGTTCCATAAGTATAGAGGATATCGACTTTGAGGATCACACGATCCGGGTCAGGGGAAAAGGAGACAAGATCCGGACGGTATTCGTCGACGACGAGACGCTTGAGGAGATCGGGCGGTTTATAGGCAACAAGATTGCAGGGCCGCTATTCCCGGGTCAGCAGGGAAAGCACCTGTCGCCCCGGACTGTCCAGCACATATTCAGGCAATACGCCCCTCCAGGGATAACACCGCATAAGATCCGGCATTCCTACGCAAGCGAACTCTATCGGCGTTCAAAGAACCTCCGTGTCGTGCAAGAGAACCTGGGGCACTCATCCATCAAGACAACCGAGATCTACCTGCATACCGACATAGACGAACGTAAACGCGTCTATCAGCAGTATTTCCCACTCTCAAACGGGAGAGATGAGTAGAGGAGATACCCTTCCCGATGGGATGATAAACCATATGATGCTATATGTATACAAGGGTGGGCTTATGGCCGCACACCGGCAACGCTCAAATCAAAGGAACACCAATCTGATTTTGCATGCGCTACATCGTCACCGGCGGGGCGGGGTTCATCGGTTCCGGTCTCGCGGATCGGCTGGCAGCCGATGGTCATGAGGTTTTGATAGTAGATAACCTCTCTTCCGGGCGGCGCGAGAACATCGAGCACCTCCTCGGCAACCCCTGCGTGACGTTTGTAGAGGGAAGCGTCACCAACCTGGATCTGCTCCTGGATCTCTCTCTCGGTGCGGACGGAATATTTCACCAAGCGGCCATCGCATCCGTCCCCCGCTCTGTTGCAGACCCGCTGGAAACAAACGAGGTTAACGTGACCGGGACGCTGAACCTTCTGTGGGCCGCGAAGGAGTGCGGTGTGCCGGCGGTCGTGGCCGCCTCCACATCGGCGATCTACGGCGACGAACCGGTCTTTCCAAAAGAGGAGAGCATGCCGCCGGCGCCACTCTCTCCTTACGCTGTCTCAAAACTCGCTGGTGAATACTACGGCAGAGTCTTTTCCGATCTCTACGGTGTCAGGACGGTCTTCTTGCGCTACTTCAACGTCTATGGACCCAGGCAGGACCCAAATTCCGATTACGCCGCGGTGATCCCGAAGTTCATCACCCGGCTGATCGAGGGCAGGCCGCCGATAATCTACGGCGACGGCGAGCAGACCCGGGACTTCATCTTCGTCGCCGATGTGGTGCGGGCAAACATCATGGCGATGGAGAGCAGCGCATCTGGGGTCTTCAACATCGCCGGCGGGAGTAGGATCAGCCTCAACCAACTTGCATCCATCCTCTCGGCGATCACCGGTGTAAATCGCCAGCCGGTGTATGATCAGCCCCGACCGGGAGACGTGCGCGATTCGGTCGCCGCGATATCACGTGCCCGGGAGGCTTTTGGCTTCACCCCCCGCTACACTCTGGAGGAGGGTCTCCGGGAGACGGTGGCCTGGTTCCGGAAGATGGTGGGGTGAGGAGATAACCGGGTCTCGTCTTCCTGCCCGGGCAAACCCCAGGTCTTTATCTCCAGCAGGTACAAAATTAGACTGCAACAACCGGTGCCGTGCGGCACGGGGTCGATTTCATGAAGACTATCATACTTGCAGGCGGGAGCGGCACCCGCCTCTTCCCGCTCTCACGAGAACACTATCCAAAACAGTTCATCCCTCTGCTCGACGATGAGTCCCTCTTCCAGAATACCGTGAAGAGAGCGCTCCTCCTCTCAACCCCGCAGGAGATCACGATAGTCACCAACGCCGAACACCGGTTCCTGGTCAGGGACCAGCTCGCCGCCATAGGGTGTGACTGCCGCGTCCTGGTGGAACCGGTGGGCAGGAACACCCTCCCGGCGATCTACCACGGTGTTCAGGAGATAACGCGGGAGAACGGTCCGGATACCGTCGCGGTCCTCCCATCGGATCACCTGATCACCGCGACAGGGGAGTTTCAGGAGGCGTTCCGCCGGGCGGAGCGGTTTGCAAAGGACTACCTTGTGGTCTTCGGGGTGCGCCCAACCTCGCCGCACACCGGATACGGCTATATCCGACCGGGAGAGCCCCTTGGCTACGGCGGTGCGAGGGTGGATGCCTTTGTCGAGAAGCCCGACCTTGAGACCGCCAGGAGTTACGTCGCCGATGGTTACCTCTGGAACTCCGGGATGTTCTGTTTTGATGCAGGGCTCTTTCTCTCCGAGTGCGAGGTCTGTGCACCGGAGGTTGTCCGGGCGTTTGAGCAACCCATGGAAGAGGCCTACAACGCGACGCCTGCTCTCTCCATCGACTACGGGGTGATGGAGAAGGCGGACAGGGTAGCCGTGGTCGAGGGCGATTTCGGCTGGGACGACCTGGGATCGTGGGAGGCGGCCGCCAGGTACTACCGGGAGGACGGCTCCGGCAACAGGCTGTCGGGCCGGGCCCTGTCCCTGGACTCGTCAAACAGCATCGTGGTCTCCGACCAGGGATTGGTGGCCCTGCTGGGGGTGGAGGATCTCATCGTGGTGCGCTCGGGCAACGCGGTGCTGGTCTGCCGCCGGGACCGGGCCCAGGATGTGCGGCGGGTGGTCGAGGAGCTGGGGCGGGCCGGGGAAAAAGAATTCATCTGAGGCCCCGCCACCGAAAAACACTGAATGACGCTAAAATTATCTTCTTGGGTTGTTTCGGTGGATAAGAATGAAGGGCGCCTCTAAAATTAATCTTTAAGAAGTAGCCATGCTTCGACTCGGTTCAGCAAGACACGAAAAATACGGCATTTTGTCATGTTGAGCCCTTCGACTATGCACAGGACAGGCCTTGTCGAAACAGAGGCGAAATGGGTTTAGAGTTTCCCTTTGTTACTAACGGGTGAAATTCCATGCAAAACCTGTGGTAAACTTGCCGAACCATTGCATAAAATATTTTGAACCACTAAGACTCAAAGTGCACTAAGATATTATAACATGATTATCCCATCCGTTCAGGGGAAAACGAAACGCTTTAATAACCAGACTGCTTGTCCCCTCTATAAGAGGGGGCGGGGGTGTGTAATTGTATTTCGGAAACCCTGGCTAAAGCCAGGAAAGCAACTACACACCCCAATATCCCCTCTCAAGAGGGGA
>DAFR01000002.1:0-8759 GCA_002497965.1 Methanomicrobiaceae archaeon UBA436
AAGCGTGGTTTTTTACATCTGCACCTGAGTGAGGGCCTCGTAGACGATCTTTCGGTAGACATGCGGGACCTGTGTCCCGTACTCCTCCATGGCTTTCCGGGAGTCATCAGTGGTACCGAACGCATCAAGCCTGTCCAGAGTTGATCTTGCAGTATCCAGCACCCATAGGTCGCGGGTCTCACGATCAACTACCGTGATCGACTCTGTGCGGACAGAGACCAGGCAGTTCCCGTCCTGGGTCGTGAAGAGGTTCGGTTTACCGACGACGGCGACGAAAGCAGGAGGTTCTATGCGGGCGAGTTGCTGCATCGCTTCTGGCTGGTACGACCCGGCCATGATGAAGAAAGTGCCCGTCGGATCGACCACCCTCCCGCGGTAAAAGACGTTCTGGTCGCCCTGTCTTTGCTTCTCTGTGAGCGTTCCGACGATGAACACCCGATTACTTCGGATACCGGTCGGGAAGATGACGTATGTAGGACTCTTCTCATCGTCGTCATCCTTGAACTGGTAGCGCGTCTCACGGAATTCGGCTGCAAAAACCCTGCGCGCGGGTTCGCGCTCGAAAGTGGTCTGGGACCTCATGCCGGCTCACCTCCGGCGCGGTTGAGCAGTGCAGCCAGTTCTCCGGGGTCAAACCGGATCGGGGTGCAGGAGTTGACAAGCAGCCTGCCGCCGAACTCACTTCCGTTGCAGGTGTAGTAGCGTCCGAGCACCGCGTTCCTGATGCGGTAGAAGATCTCATCCATACCAAGCGGATTGGTCTCTGCGATCTGGATGGCCTCTTCCAGGGTTATACCTGCAAGTTTCTCGACGATCTCGCGCTGCATCAGGACGTTTCTGGCGCGGTCGCCGTCGTCGAGAACCGCTTTTATGCGGAGATCGTAACGGAAATTGGGCTGGATCTCGTGCACCGGGCAGTAATTCTGCCGGGAGAGCGTCCGGTTGCAGCCCTCGACCGGACAGCGCTTTATCAGGCCAGAGCCAGGGGCAACGTGGACAAGGGCTCCCCGGCTTTCGGTTTCGTTCCGCCTGACCTCGATGTCCCCCTCATCGGCGATGTACATCGCGGTGTTCAGAACCAGGGAGAGCCTGCCGTTGTACTCGTCCACTGTGGCGTAATAGATGTTGTAGACGGTGTCTGGCTCCAGATTCTCTTTATCCTCGTCTTTCCAGATGACAAACTTGATTGTGCCGCTCTCGTCGCCGAGGAGCCCGGTCTGGAGCATCCGGTCATTGGTGACCTCCCAGTCCTGGATGACCTTGGCCCGCACGCTGCCCACACCAGGTTTCAGGTCGGCAATTGGTGTTATCGATGGGAGGAGGGGAGCATCCTCCTCCAACCGCGAGATGGTGGTGCCCGAGTGGATCTTCAGGTTCGGCGCTCCCCTGTACTCATCAACGACAGCGGATTCGATCCGGTACCAGTGCCCGAACTCCATGGGGGGAACGTTCGCCCGGGCCCAGGTCACAAAACGGATGGCCCCGCTCGAGTCGGCGATGATACCGGTCTGTGCGATCGAAGGTGAGAGGGGCGGGGTCAGGGCAACGACCTTCCCTTCGATCGTCACCCACTCGCCAGGCGTGATCTCGCTTATCGGACGGAGTTCTGCAGAATTGTTCCCGATGCCGCTGACTTTGTACTCGCGGGCAAGATCGGCGGTCACACTGCGCTCGGCCTCAGCCAGGTTGACACCAAACTCCTCGATGAGACGACGGAGGCGGGACTCGATCTTCTGCCGGTCAGGTTGTGCGCCTTTTGCTTCAAGTTTCCGGGAGATTCTCTCTGTTACCTCAGATAGGTTCATACATACATCTCCATTCTTTAATTCGGATCCTATAGTGTATTAAGCCTCGGCCGCGCGGTGTGAAAGTGATCACACCCGGCCACCCCGCGACCCGCTGTAACGGAATAGGCGCTGACTCTGGCATCTCAGCCATCTTCTCGACCGAGAGGTTTGGATTTCCGTATCGACAGGTAATTTGCGCAAATCCTGTATTGCCGGGTCAAATGTATATAGAGGAAAGAACAAAACAAGGTTATATGGCATTGACTGCTGACAGTACAATCGCGGAACTCCTCCGAGAGAAGCCCGAATCGGCGCAGGTACTCTTCCGGTTTGGGATGGGTTGCCTTGGCTGCGCAATCGCAAACAACGAGACGATCCGGGAGGCTGCCCAGGTGCACGGCGTCCCCGTCGAAGAGATGCTTGCTGCCCTCGGGATTGCCGAGGCGTAATATTATAACCGTTCCCGGAACCGCTTGAGTTCGGCGAGAGTGGCTTCGGGATTCCTTTTCATGTAATCAGCAACCTCGGGGATGTGGAGCAGCGTGCAGCCTGCGCAACCCCAGACGCTGCCGCTGTTTGAACTATTTACCCATTCGCCGAGGTCCTCGTCGCCACAGGGGTAGCAGGGGCAGTAACAGTAGTCGCACCGCTGTCCGGCGAAATGACATGGGTGGTAGGGGCAGTTCTCTTTCTGCCACTCGACCCAGTGGTCGCCGCCATAACGGCTGTAGATGAAGAAGGAGGGCCCTTCACGCTTTACTCTGCCCTGCTGCCTTGCGAGAGCCTCGGGCAGGCCGAACATGACCGCCTCATGAACCCGTCTGCCGATCTCTGTCAGCGTCCCGGCGTAGGTGTGCATGGGTTCTGCGTCGCGTTCGCAGGCAGCGACCACAGCATCCGTTGTGGTCCCGGGGAAATCGTAGCCGAGCTGGTGCAGCGCCCAGGCCTTGGCGCCGGTTGCGGTGATGATCGTCTCCAGGAGCGCTGCATCAGCCATTCCCTCACGGCTGTAGGCGATGATGTTGATGGTGTGGGGGGTGCTTGGCGATGGTGTTGGATTGCTCACGCCGGCGGTGATAAAGACCGTGACAGAGTCATACTGGAGCACACAGAGGTGACGCATATCAACGGCGGTCAGGAGGCCGAAATAGTCCCGGAATACCCCGTGCCAGGCGGTGATGAGTTCAAGACGGCGCACGGGGTCTTCCTGGAAATCGTGCGGCACGGTGTGGTTGAGAACGGTCGTGACGTCGGCGATGCCACCGCCGACCCCCGTGCTCGCCGCCCTGAACCGGCCACGAATAAAAAGAGTTCCGTCCCTGACAAAATATCTCATACAACGGAGTAGCGGACCCGGTCCTTCAGTTCCTGTTGTTTGCCCGCGTTCCAGCCTGCAACGTCCTGAAGGTAGCCGGTGACCCTGCTGATCTGCATGACATCGTGGCTCCCACACTCCGGGCAGACGGCATGACCGCAGAGTGGGCAGTACTCGATACTCTCGATGATGGAGTGGTGACAGTCGCAATGGTCGAGCGGACACATGATCTCAAGCGAAGTCTCGCCGCAGTTCGGGCAGGGCATCTCGTCCACAACGAGGTGGCAGGTGTGACACTTGTAGCGCCGTTCTGTCTCGGGGATCTCGTTGAGATCCTGATATTTCTCCACCAATTTGAGTTGTTCAGGGCTCCAGTGCATGGTATCAGTATCTGCGGGAGGATATATAATTCTTCAGATGCGGGACTACCCATATCCACCTCAGATCACTCATAGGGTTCGTCATCTCCCCGGCGGGGATCAGATCGGAGAACTCATCATCGGCGGATGCGGGAGAGACGCTCGGCTGCGGCCGCAGGGTCGTCTGCCGCGTAGATGCTCCGGCCCACGATGACCCCATCGACCAGCCTGGCTACTGTATCGATCTCGCCGCCCTGCGCCCCGATGCCCGGTGAGTATATCGCTTTGTCACCCACGATCTCCCTGAGCCTGGTGACCCTTTCCGGCCTCGTGGCGGGTGCGATAATGCCGTCTGCCCGGCATCTGACTGCCAGTGCCGCGATGCGTTCGGCCACACCATCGTGAAAGAACTCGGTCGCCCCTGGATGGCTCATCTCGGCGACGATGTATGCTGCGCCGCTGTGGCTGTGCGCCACTTCGATACAGGCCCTCGCGGCATCGGCCCCCACGAACCCGTGTGCGATCACGGCATCAAACCCGGCGGAGAAGACCGCCTCGCATATGAGTCGGTTGGTGTTCGGGATGTCCGCGACCTTGAAGTCGGCGATGAGCGGGAGGCCAGGGCCGGCGAGGTCTTCTGTGATCGAGAGACCGGTCGAGAGAACGAGGGGGTATCCGACCTTGATCGCGTCAATGAACGGCGCACAGGACTCAGCGATATTTAGCGCCTTTTTCCGGTCAGAAACATCAAGCGCAAGTATGAGTTCGGTCATCTCTCCAACCTCTCCAGGGTAGCGGCCACAAGCAGCGGCAGGGTGATGGTGGCATCGCCGTAGACGGTCACGGCGGTGGCCTCGCCGGTGAGTTTGCCCCACGACCGCGCCTCTTCGAGCGTTGCACCCGATAGGCCGCCGAGGTCGGGGCGGTCGCCGGTGAGCTGCACCGCATAATCAAACCCGCTCTCGGTCATCAGTTTGCTCTGCAGGATGTAGTTCTTCGGAACACCGCCGCCAACAAGGATCGCCCCGGCCCGCTGTGCTTCAAAGCACCGGTCAAGCATCCCCGACATATCGGCAAACGCGCTGACGGTGACATTGTGCGTCTGGGAGAAGAGCCAGTACTGCAGCCCGATCATCGAGTCCTGGATGGCAGGGCAGTAGACCGGCACCCCTGCCATTGCCGCTTCAGCCAGGATCCCGGTCTTTAGCCTGCTCCCGATAAGGTTAAGGAGATCGGCGATCGAGATGGTCGCCCCCTCCGGGAGAGAGGAGTAAACGTCCTGCAGAAACTCCTCAAACCGGATAAATGCTTCGTTCGGCAGGAAGATATCGTAGATCCGGTTGATTCCTTCTTCGTAGAGTTCGGTATCGGAGACCTGCGCGTTTCCGTGGTAGTGGTGGCAACCGATAGCCTCGATGACGTCGTGTGTCAGGTTCGCCCCTGTTGAGACAAGCAGATCGATGTGACGGCGCCTTATGAGGTCGGCAACGATTCCACCCATCCCGCCGGGCACCATGGCGCCCGAGAGCCCAAAAAACTTCAACGCCTTATCGTCGCGGAGCATTTGCTCGTAGATGTTGACAGCCTGCCAGAGCGACCCACCGTTATAGGCCCCTGCCTTCCCGAGTTCGCCGACGAGTTCGCCGACCGTCATACCGGGGCGCACCCGTGCCTGTTCTACCGCATCCCCGTAGCGTGAGGTCATGTTTTTGTTACACCAATCCCTGTAGTGCTATGAAATGGGTTGGTGCTAATGCACAAATAATGGATCGCCATCTCTCAGAATGTGAGTTTGCAAAAATGACGTTTGGGAACCCCGATGGGGCCCCGCTGCCAGACAGGGGATGACTGGTTATGTTATATTCGACACGGGATGATCCCACTCGTCCCACCGTGTCGGATGCCCGGGATAACCGGACAGTCTCGTTAGAGAGTGGACTTTCGGGCCGGAAACGGAGAGGCCCCCTCCGGGGTTACCTTTGTCCTCGTTCCGTGCATAATCGGCCGCAAACTTGCACGACCTGCCTCTGAAACCCGTTCGCCAGGGCGGCAACTGTTGTGGGTGGACAGGTCAGGGCATGCATACCTTCGCTGCAGACAGTCGGCACGGGATCACCAGAAGGTAGGTTAACTCACAAACGTTATAAATCTTTTTTTGTAAAGATCATTTGATTTACTTGCACTGAGGGGATGCCGCCTTTGCGAATGGATTGAAACAGGTTCTCTTCCCAGAGGGGGACACCGCGCGCCAGAGGGCGTGCCAGGTGCCTGCGGGCGGATGGAGGGACCTCGTACCACCCCGGGCTGATATGCCGCTCGATCTGCTCTACCTCAGGGTTGTGGCTACGCTCCACGCAGGTCCTGCACTTGTAACCCTTCCCTCTCCCTGCAGAAGTCATCCTTTTCCCGCATGCCCGGCAGCGGGGAGGGCGGACACGGACGGCGTTGGCAGGGCGTACGACTCCGATCTTCTCAAGGTTCAGGCTCCCGCCCTTGTAACTCCCGGCCGCCATCACGATGTCGCCCGGGAGGAGCACTCTCACAACGTCCCGGAACCCTTTTGTCGGTTCGTAGGCCATACAGCGGACCTCAGCACCGTCGTCCTCAAGGATGATCGAGACATGGCCACCCCGTCCGGTTTTAGGGCTCCCGCTAACCCGCCCACCTACCAGGTATGACCGTCCTTCCCGGAGGGTTCCGATCGATCCGGCGATCAGGTGAGCATCTGTTCCCTGGTTGGTTGCATAAACCTGCTCGCATGCCGTCGCCTCGGATCGGACGAACAAACGTGCCATATCGACCCACGCAGGGCTCTCCCCACGGATACCGAAGAGAACCGGGTCAGGGGTGTGTGGCACGCAGACCACCATACCGTTCTCCCGGTCAACCGTGTCCCAGGTGTGGGGGTATGTCATCTCCTCGGCGTGAAAGAGGCTTCCCGCATCCACACGCCGTGGAGTGCCCCAGGCCTCCCGCTTACGGTATGCAAGTAACTCATAGGTTTTATCAGGAAATTCGCTTGCAATCGCTGCCGTCGCACCTATAAGTCCGCGACGGTTCTTGTAGCCTTTATAGAGTGCCCCTGTTGATTCCAGAACACGAACAGCCTCGTCCACGGTGCAGAAGTCCCGGAGTGCTGCGTAGTAAAAATCAGGTGGTGGCCGGACAGGGGAGACTGCCACGCCAGGATTGGTCTGCGGGTCTCCGAACTCCGCAAGTTCTTCCACACACACTGTAGCGAGTCTGAACGCTTCTTCCAGATCCCCCACGGCCTCGATACATACCGCAGCATTACCACGTGTCTTGTGGATGACGTTGGGGTTCAGCCTGACCAGCCTGGTATCGGCGACACGGATACCGGCGTGCTCCAGTTGCCGCACAAGCACCGCTCCGATGTATGTGGTGCACATCCCTGCAGGGGAATCCGTGTCGTCGATCCCGATCCACATAACCCTATAGTTTATATTATTCTCCGACTATATCGATTCTTACTGGCCATGTCACAGGATCGCCTTTCTCAGATGGTCATCAGCATCATGCTTCTTGCTGACTTCGACGTCTCGGAGCGGTGCAACATCCGCCCGAGGAGTTTTGACCTTATCGCGAAAAAAGGCGACACCCTTGTCACCATCAAGGTGGTCTCCCACATCGACAGCATAACCGCCGATACAGCCTGGGATCTCAACCTGATCGCCAGGTGCCTGGAGGCCACCCCCCTTATCATAGGGGAGCGGGCGCGTGATACCGACCTGGAGCGTGGCGTTGTCTACATCCGTTATGGACTCTTTGCCATCAGCCCCGAGACCCTGTATGATTACCTCGTGGAAGGAAACTCGCCGATGGTCTACGCCTCTCCCGGTGGCCTCTACGTGAAGATCAAGGGTGATCTGCTCCGGGAGATGCGGGAGCGTTCCGGGATGTCTCTCGGGGATCTCGCCTCGCACCTCGGTGTCTCCCGCAGGACGATAAGCAAGTACGAGAGCGGGATGGGCACCACCCTTGAGATCGCTATCAGGCTCGAAGAGGTCTTCAATGCCCCGCTCGTGGAGACGATCGATCTCATTGGCTACCACTCGCCAGAGCCCGTGAAACCTCCAGAACCTGTCTCAGTGGATATACTCTCCGATCTTGAGCGTATCGGGATGGAGATTTACGCGATGCGGCAGGCACCGTTTCAGGCGCTGGCGCTCTTTAACAGGCATACTATCCTGACGGCATACGGCACGTCCCAGAAGGTCATGAAGCGCGCTTCCTTCATCGGCAACATCTCCCAACTCACGGAGACGTTTGCTGTGTGTATCGCGACGGATTACAAAAAGCAGAAAAAAATCGGTAGAACGCTTCTTATTGGAGAGGAGCACCTCCATTCACTTGAAGATGGTTCGGAACTCATAGACATGATAAATAAGTGAGTAGATTTATATAGAACTACAAACCACCTTTGTATCGCTTAACAACGGTGATACCCATGTCAAGTCTTGGAGGACAACCAATCCTGATTCTGAAAGAAGGCAGCCAGCGTACCCGTGGTCGTGACGCACAGGCAGCCAACATTGCAGCCGCAAAGGCTGTGGCAAACGCTGTAAGGACGACACTCGGGCCGAAGGGCATGGACAAGATGCTTGTTGACACCATCGGCGACGTCGTCATTACAAACGATGGTGTGACCATCCTGAAAGAGATGGATATCGAGCACCCCGCCGCGAAGATGATGGTCGAGATCGCCAAGACCCAGGACGACGAGGTCGGCGATGGTACCACGACGGCTGTGGTGATCGCGGGCGAACTCCTGAAGTATGCCGAGGGTCTCCTGGAGCAGGACGTGCACCCCACGGTCATTGCACATGGCTATCGCATGGCCGCTGACAAGGCAAATGATATCCTGGAGGGGATCGCCGTCGACGTCAAGCCCGACGACCTGGAGATGCTCCAAAAGATTGCCGATACCGCCATGACCGGCAAGGGCGCTGAGGCCGCGAAAGGGAAACTGACCGAGCTCGTTGTCAAAGCGATCACGATGGTCGCTGATGCTGACGGCAGCGTTGACACCGATTTTGTGAAGGTGGAGAAGAGAGTCGGCGGCTCCATCGAGGACTCCGAGATCGTCGAGGGCATGATCATCGACAAGGAGCGTGTGCACCCCGCCATGCCTCGTGTCGTAAAGGATGCGAAGATCCTGCTCCTGAACGCCCCTGTTGAGTTCAAGAAGACCGAGGTTGACGCTGAGATCAGCATCACGAGCCCCGACCAGCTCCAGATGTTCCTCGATGAGGAGGAGCGGATGATCAAGGGCATCGT
>DAFR01000002.1:8848-9495 GCA_002497965.1 Methanomicrobiaceae archaeon UBA436
GTCAAGAAGAGCGACATGGAGAAACTCGCACGCGCCACCGGTGCGTCGATCGTCAGCTCCATCGACGCCATAGCCCCCGAGGAACTCGGCAAGGCCGGCACCGTTGAGGAGAAGAAGGTCTCCGGGGAGGAGATGATCTTTGTCACCGAGTGTGATAACCCGAAGGCCGTCTCGATCATCATCCGTGGCGGCACCGAGCACGTCGTCGATGAGCTCGACCGCGCCATGGAGGATGCGCTCAGGGTTGTAAGCGTTGCTATCGAGGACAAAAAATTTGTTGCCGGTGGCGGTGCACCCGAGATCGAGCTCTCGCTCCGGCTACGCGACTACGCCGCCAGCGTTGGCGGACGCGCTCAGCTCGCCATTGAGGCGTTTGCAAACGCGATCGAGATCATCCCGAGAACCCTTGCCGAGAATGCGGGTCTCGATTCGATCGATATGCTCGTCTCTCTCCGTGCTTCCCACGAGCAGGGTGGCGCGACTGGAAAATACATGGGTCTTGACGTCTACAATGCTGTCGCCGGGAACATGCTCGAGGCCGGGGTCATCGAGCCTCTCCGGGTGAAGACCCAGGCAGTCGCGAGCGCCGCCGAGGCTGCTATCATGATCCTCCGGATCGATGATGTCATCGCTGCAGCCAGGTCCGC
>DAFR01000154.1:0-594 GCA_002497965.1 Methanomicrobiaceae archaeon UBA436
GCAAACGTGATGTGATTAAGTTTATACTGACCTATCGATATACCCTGATCCCGTTAGAGTCAGGGTTGTCAGATTTACAGACGATTCTTTGCACTACCAGCGGGTGAACCTACAAAGGGAGTTCCTATGAGTGATACATGGGAAATATCTATGATAAATCCTGTTGCAGATGAGCGGGTTGGTTTACGTATTATCCTTGCCTCATCCAGCCCCGGCGAGATCGGTGCTGACTTCTTCTGTGGCGCTGGAACAAAACATTGGCAGTTGCAGAGAGACCTGGCAGGCGCTGGATAGGTTGTGATCTCTCTAAATTTGCAATCCAGGTTACGAGAAAGAGGCTTTTGGATATTCATAATTCAAAGGATTTGATGGAGGATGAACGATGAATATTGAGGAGATTAAAAGAAAGATATTGCCCATATTGAAAAAATATGGGGTAACAAGAGCAGGTATTTTTGGCTCTGTGGTAAGAGGGGAAGCGAGGGAAGAGAGCGACATAGATATCTTAGTGGAGATTGAAAGCAGAATGAGTTTACTTGATTTTGTAGGATTGAAGTTGGAACTCGAAGAGGCTCTTGGTAAACCAGTTGATTT
>DAFR01000154.1:658-3693 GCA_002497965.1 Methanomicrobiaceae archaeon UBA436
CAGGATATCTGGGAAAGTATGAAGAATATGCCCAGGACCTCATCCCGCATAAGGTTTGCGTTATATTTCAAACTGCCGCAGTTGCAGGAGCGGTATAACGCAATCGATGACCGCATGCCCAGCATCCAGATCCGCGTCCTGCAAACCCTTCCCAGCAAAGAACCGCGCCGGTAGAACGCTACAAACCCGCACCACCCCCTTTCACTTTCACACCGCACGGTTTGCCATTAATAACAGAATCCAGCAATAGAGATTATCCATGAGAGATCACGCACTCCTCCACTACGACCAGACACTCTTTCGGGACCGGGAGATCTTCGAGTTTGGATACACCCCCGAGAGGCTCCACCACCGCGACGCCCAGACCACAGAACTTGCCTGGCTCGTCAGGCCGGCGCTGGAGGGCGCGGCCGCGGGGAACGCCATCCTCCGCGGCCCCCCCGGCACGGGGAAGACCACCACCGTCCGCCGTCTCTTTGCCGAGATCGAGGATGCCACAAACCGGATCATACCCGTCTTCATCAACTGCCAGCAGCACCGGACGCAGTTCTCCGTCTTTGCCCGGATATTCGAGGCGGTCGTCGGCCACGCCCCGCCCTCCGCCGGGAAACACGTCGACGAGATCGTGCGCCAGATGGCAGGACGCCTCGAGGAGCGGGACGCCGCGCTGCTCGTCTGCCTGGACGATGCCAACTACCTCCACGACGCCCGCCAGTTAAACGACCTCCTCTACCGGATCCTCCGGCTCTACGAGACCCGGGACGTCAGGAGGCCCGGCGTCTTTGTGGTCACAAGCGACCGCTGCCTGGATATCAACGCCGCCGTAGACGAACGCGTCCGCTCGGTCTTCCACCCGATCGAGGTCAACTTCCCGGCCTACACAAAGCCGGAGATCCTGGAGATCCTCGGCGACCGCGTCCGCCAGGGGCTCTTCCCCGGCGTCATGCCGCCCTCAAGCCTCGACCTCGCCGCCGGGATCACAGCCGATGAGCAGGACATAAGGGTCGGGATCGACCTCATCCGGCGGGCGGTCGAGACCGTTGAGAGGACGGGCCGCAGGAGGGTCACCCGGAAGGACGTTATGGAGGTCTCCCGCTCGATCATCGCACCGGCGCTCCAGAAGAGGGTCGAAGCCCTCCCGGAGGCCGAACGCGGCCTCCTCCTCCGGATCGCAGAGATGGCGCTTGAGGACGCGGATATGACATCGGGCTCGGTCTACGAGGAGTTGCGCGGCTACATCGCCGCCTGCCCGACCGTCTACCGGGCAAGGCTGAAACACCTGGAGGAGGAGCGGCTGATCGACCTCCCGCTCAGCCCCGGCCGCGGGAGGGCAAGGGACGTCCTCCTCCGCTACCCGCCCCGGGACGTTATAGAATGCTGCGAGAGACCCCAGAAACCGCGTTGAGACAGAACGCTGCATCCAGCCCCGGATCCCTGATCCGCCACTGTTCCGGGCGGATCACCGTTTTTCCGGTGCGCAACGTATAAATACAACTTCCGTTCATCATCACCCAATCTACCGAAGGCTCTTTATAAAGCACGTCTTACGCCTGGATCAAGCGGCGGCACCCGGGGAGACCCGGATGCGCCGCGAAGGAAAGGAGTCCATGAGAAAAAAAGGAAAATCCGGGACGGGGGCCTCTGCCGCGGGGTGCATCGCCCGCCGCGGCGCCGGCTTTCCGGTAAGAGGAGGCAACTGCGATGGCAGCCAGGCACAACCAGGCGTTCCACAGACCTTGATGCACCGGGCCACCAGTGATAGTTACGACTGCAGCGATATAAGATTCTTCGCTCCGGCGGGGTGGGTGCGATGAGACCTGATGACGGGGTGCCGCTCTTCCTTGTGCCGCGGGCGGTGGCCGAGGAGATCCGGCGCTACGGCTACGCCGTCCGCGAGATCCATGTCCGCCGGACGAGGAACCACCAGTACGTCATCGAGACCAGGCGGGGGGAGCGTTGATGCCTCTTGCGGGATCGGTCAGCGTGACCGCGGCCGGCGGGCTCAGCCTCGAGATCGAGGCCGAACGCTACCGCGTCCTGCCGGAGGACCTCCGGGCGCTGATCTTCTACGGCAGCCCGGCGCCGCTCGTCCGCGAGCGGCTCCGGTCGCGGACGGACGGGACGATAACATCCACCGTCTCTATCGAGGGGCATATCGAGGTCCACCCCGCCGGCAGGGCGGCGGTTGTCCGGACAGCGGAAGGGTCGTGGCTGATACCGCTTGTATCCCTCCGGAGGGTTGCCCGCGGGGAGGCGGCCGGCGCGCCGCTCTTTCCGATCGGCGGGGATGGGGTATGATCGACCGTGCCATATCCATCCTTGCTGAACCCGGCGCGGTTGTCGAGGTCCGGGCGATCGCCGACGGCGCGATCCACTCCGGCTACTTCGATGACCATGTGGCGCTTGTCCGGTCGGTCGAGGCGCTGGACGCCGACCCCTCGGTCTACGGGATCTACGTCACCTTAAACACCGTCAATCCGGCGCTGCTTGCCCGGCGGGCAAACAGGATCAAGATGCGGCTCTCCCGGAAAGACGCGACCACCTCGGATGCCGACATCCTCCGGCGGCGCTGGCTCCCGATCGACATAGACCCAAAGAGACCGGCGGGGGTCTCCTCGACGGACGGGGAGCACCTCTCCGCGCTCGATGCCGCGGAGAGGGTCGCGGCGTACCTCTCGGAGCAGGGGTTCCCTGAACCGCTGCGGGCGGACTCGGGGAACGGGGCGCACCTTCTATACAGGATAGACCTCCCAAACGACGAGCCCTCGGCCGCGCTGGTGAAGGCGGTTCTATCGACGCTTGACGCCCTCTTCTCAAACGACGCTGTGAGTGTCGATACGGCGAACCACAACGCTGCCCGGATCTGGAAACTCTACGGGACGGTCTCGCGGAAGGGCGACTCGACGCCCGAGCGGCCGCACCGGCGCTCAAGCCTGATCTCGGTCCCGGAGGGCTTGGCGGTCGTCCCTCCTCTCCGGCTCGGAGCCCTCGCCGGGGTCATACCGCGGGAGGCGCCGCCGCCGCCGCGGCGAGGC
>DAFR01000109.1:0-3783 GCA_002497965.1 Methanomicrobiaceae archaeon UBA436
ACCTCTCTGGTGCCGATCTCCCGCGGTAAACGCCTGGTTGCTTACACCCCCTGCAGCGATCATGGGCGCAGCCTCCCGCATCACAGTGAAAAATTTTTTATATAAGGTAGTGTATAGACTCAAGTGAACCGTGTTGGTCTGGGTGAGAGGTTCATCCAGGCATCCGGTATCAGGAGGAAACGCTTCATGAGCAAATTGATTAGAAACGAGGAGGGTTTCACCGGCCTTGAGGCCGCGATCGTGCTGATCGCGTTCGTGGTAGTGGCCGCGGTCTTCTCGTATGTAATGCTCGGTGCCGGGTTCTTCGCGACGGGAGAGGCGCAGAGGACTGTGCACACGGGCGTCGGTCAGGCGACCTCGAACCTTGAGGTCTCGGGGCCGGTGGTTGTGCAGGCAGAAGATACGACCTCACCAGCCAAACTTACAAACATCTCCTTCTTCCTGCAGCTTGCTGCCGGGGGGGCGCCGGTGGACATGGAGAAGGTGACCTTCACCGTATCGACGGCCGATAAGATGGCCATCTTCACATATGATAACGTATCCACGGAGTGGTACTTAGACGGCGTTGAGCAAACAGTATCCAATGACATACTTGACAAGTTCGAGATGGTGAAGATCACGATCAACGGCAGCACGGCCGGTGCTCCGGCGCTACCCAAGATCGGCCCGAACGACCGCTTCACCGTAGAGGTCAAGCCCGACATCGGTGCAGCGCTCCCGATCAGCCGCACAGCGCCGCCGGACTTCCAGGCTAACAATTACTACGAGGTCTACTGAGGTGAATGAGAATGATGAAATTATTCAAGAACGAAGATGCGTTCACCGGCCTTGAGGCTGCGATCGTGCTGATCGCGTTCGTGGTAGTGGCCGCGGTCTTCTCGTATGTGATGCTCGGTGCCGGGTTCTTCGCGACGCAGCAGGCGCAGCAGGTTGTCCACACCGGGTCAGAGCAGGCGAGTTCGAGCCTTGAGATCATCGGCAACGTCTATGGGTATAACAACGGCACGAGTACCACAGACCTTGACTACCTTGTCTTCACCGTCGGGAACACCGCGGGGGGGACGCCGATCGACATAACCCAGATGCTGGTGACATACGTCTGCGGGAATGTATCTGAGGTTATAACGTATGATGACAATAAATCTGTGGTTGGTGATAACGAGGGTGGTATCGACCCCGGAGAGGTAGACGGAACAGATGGTATTCTTAATTCCAACTGGACTGTCATCCAGACTTACAACGATGTGGGGAATGTCACGAATCATCTCCTTGAGTCCGGTGAGCAGTTTGTCCTGGCGGTCAGGCTCCCTGAACCCAAACCGACAAACAACGTCAGGTTCTCCGTGAACCTTCACCCTGCGGTTGGCGCTGTCTACCCGATCGAGAGGACTGTTCCGGCCTACCTGAACAGGGTGAACATCCTCACCTGAACCTTTTTTTTGTTTTTTTTGGCGGTTTGCCAGCGGCTTTGCTTATTTGGACCGGGCAGTGATCCTCTTTGTGAGCGCCTGTTCCGCAAACCCCTGATTTGCTTCTCCCGGCAGGGGGGGATCTGGCACCGCCGGGGAGGTGGGGTTCGTGCCAGACTCCGGGACAGGATTTTTACCAGATCTGCTGGTTCCGGAGGGTGGCAGCATCCGCGTGAAGCCCTCGTGATGGTATGACCCACTCCCCCGCAGCCGCCCCAAAAACCCGGGGCTGGGTCTCGCCCATGGCTTAAGCGTGGGCTCGGCTTCACGGCGGTGGAGGAACCTCGATGACCCCTATAAATTGCCCATACATCGTCTCGATGAGCGGGATCCAGAGCGGGTAACCGTTGAACTTTGCCACCGAGTAGAGGAAGACCATCATCATCTACCAGGCAAACGGCACGGCGATAAAGAGGAGCAGGAGGGCGGTGAGATGTGTTTACCGGAGGACGTTTACCAGGTATGCAGAGACAGGGGAGGGGAACTTTGTTCCGCCTCCCCGGAAAAGATGGAGGTTTTATCAGCCAGACCGCTGGCCCGGCGGGCTCACACCCCACCATACCGGGGCGCGGATGGCAGAGCCCCCATCTGACCGCCCGTGGGACACCTCTGGTTTCTCAGCCCCACACCGTCCGGGCAACACACCTCAGAACACCCCGAACCAGAATAAAACCGGGGATCTATTGTGGCAAAAGTTTATAAATAATAGTGGTTATATAAATCACCATAATGGCTGGGGTAGACCAGGCTCAGATCGACAAGATACTTGCCGGTGTATCTTCGGATGACCCTGAGGCCCGTCTCGACGCCCTCGAGAAGGAACTGGACTTCGTCAAGACGTCGATCAAACGGCTGCTCATCGACCTGCGGGAACGGCTGAACGAACTGGACAACCCGTTCACAAGTTCTGCTTCCGTTCGTGCGAAGGCCCGGCCGGAAACCCCTGCTGACACCCCGGCCAAAGAGGATGATGAGAAGGTTCCAGACACGGATGCCGCGGTGGAGGTTCCACCCCAGGCCCCAAACCCCGCAGAGTCCCCTCCCATGGCCAGGGCGGCCGCCCCCATCCCCGGTCTGCCTGCGGCAGGGGCCGGAACGGTCTACACCCCGTCCCCCGCCGAGGACTCCAGGTCAAAACCCCCATCAAAACTCAAACTCCAGAAGGTCCACCGGCTCTTCGAGTGGGTGAACCGGGGATGCAGCAGGTACGGCCGCGAGCGCATGAGTATCATGATCGACGCCTACCAGTCGATGGGCTACATCAGCGAGGATGTAGCCGGGCAGATCCGCGAGATCATGCGGATGGTAGCCGATACCAGTAAAGTGACAGAAGAGATCGGCCCAAACGAGTTTGTCTCCGAACTCTACGTCCTGAACCGGATCCTTGACCCCGATGACTCCACGCTCGACCGGGAGATGATCGAGGTGCTGATGCACTCGCGGCGCGGCGCAAAAGAGCAGAAGGGGGAGCCTCAGGCAGAGCGGGATGCCGGCGACACCTGGGCCGAACTTCTTGACAGGATCTAACAGGACCGGGTAGAATGGACAGGATCAGCGAATGTCAAGCGAAGCAATCACCACAGCGATGTTCCTTATCGCCGCCGTCATATCGGCTGGCGTACTGATTAACGCAGTTTTTCCAGTGATCTACTCCCTCTCGGGCACCATATCCTCCTCCTCCCATGCCGTTGACGAACGGTTGAGCACCGATATACGGATAGTCGCGACCTACGCCAGCGGCAGTAACGACACCGCCAGGATCTGGATAAAGAACGTCGGCACCGGCAGGGTCGCCAGGACCGAGATCGATAAGGCCGACGTCTTCCTGGGGGCGGAGGGCGACTTCATCCGGCTGACNNGCTCAGCGAAGGGACATGGAAATACGAGATCCTGGAGGACACCAACGCCCAGTGGGACCCCGGCGAGACCCTGTATATCGAAGGAATGACCTCAAAGATCCCGGGCCCGGGTGATGTGGTCTACTTCCAGTTTGTACTCCCAACAGGCGTCTACCGTTCGACCACGTTTACCGCGGGTGAGTGAAGATGAGCGCGGGACCAATCGTCGCATCCGGTGTCGGCATCCTCCTTCTCGTCGTCACCGCCTACGTCCTGATCGGCGGCACCCTCACCACCACCGAGGTGCTGGTCGAGGCGCAGAGCAGCCTTGCCGCTCAGCAGGAGGCCAGGATGCGAACAGCGATCGCGATCCAGGAGACGACCTTGAACAACCAGAACCTCTCCGTCGAGGTGGATAACACCGGGAGCGAACCGGTCGTCGATATAAGTTCCATCGACGTCTACCTCCACTACGA
>DAFR01000109.1:3868-4330 GCA_002497965.1 Methanomicrobiaceae archaeon UBA436
CGTCACCTTCGAGGAGGGTGCAACCCCCATCTGCGTCCAGGTCGTCACCCCGAACGGAGTCTCAGCCTCAGCTTACATCACCAGGTGATCGAGATGGCAACCAGCGTCGATGCCCAGAAAAGCGTCCTCGAGATGCCCGACCAGAGTATCCTCTCGACCGGGAACTCCGAGCTCGACAAAAAGATAGCCGACGGCCTCCCGCTTCAGTCGCTCACCCTCATCGAGGGCGAGAACGACACCGGAAAGAGCGTTCTTACCCAGCAGATCATCTGGGGCGCCCTGAAACAGGGGTTCAACGTCGACCTCTTCTCGACAGAGAACACGAGCAAGAGTTTCCTCACCCAGATGGAGTCGATGAGCCTTGACATCTCCGACTACTTCGCCTGGGGCTACTTACGCGTATTTCCGATGCACGTCGTCGGGTTTGAGTGGACGAAGGAGAAGATGCATGGAACCCTGGAG
>DAFR01000109.1:4386-6143 GCA_002497965.1 Methanomicrobiaceae archaeon UBA436
ACCCAGGACACCGTCCTCACATTCTTTACCAACTGCAAGAACCTTGTCGACCACGGCAAGACCATCCTGATCACCCTCCACACCTACGCCTTCGTTGAGGATGCCCTTGTCCGTATCCGCTCAATCTGTGATGCCCACCTCTTCATGAAGAAGGCGCTTGTCGGCGGCAAGTACGTCATGATGCTCGAGGTTGTTAAGGTCCGCGGCGCCCGCAAAACCACCGGGAACATCGTCAGTTTCGAGGTTCACCCCGGCTACGGCATCAAGGTGATCCCCGTCTCAGTCGCAAGGGTGTGAGATCGATGGTGACAGATCTGGAAGCCACGGTAACCCTCCCATTCGAACCGGAGTTCATCGACGAGGGGAACGACTGCTACAACAACGTCGAGTCCTGCGCCCTCTACCGGATGCTCCCCTCAAACGCCCGCGAATACGTAAAGGCAAACCCCCACCTCCTCGAGTACCTCCACATCCTGCCGGTAAACACCGTCGGCATCCCCCTCTTTCTCCCGGAGTTGAAGAACGACTTAAAATCGCTGGAGAACCCGAACATCATCTACCCGGTTAACGATACAACCTTCGTCCACATATTCCCAGACCCAAACGATGTCCGGAACTGGTACATCCCCATTGAACCCTCGTTTCTCCACTCCGTAAAAGCAACCCTCCCGGTGATCGAGGAGAGGCTGATCGATATGATCGACGCCCTTGAGGAGGACCCTCTGACCGAGGAGGCACGCATCGAGACCCTTAAGACCTTCGTTCAGCAGCTTGTGTATGTGAAGCAGCCGGGCGAGGTGATCGACGAGTCCCTCCTTGCGGGTGGAAAACCCAGGGACATCAAGACCCGGATCAAGACCTTCCTCACCTCAGATATCGGTGCTCCGGCAAAACCCCCGTCCAGCGTCTTCCCGGAACTTGCCGACGGCCGGATCATTCTCACGCCACAGGAGTACCGCGCCCTTGAGTACATGATCGTCCGCGACAAGATCGAGATGGGTGTCCTCAAACCGTTCCTGAGCGATAGATACATTGAGGATATAACCTGCGATGGCGTCGGCCCGATCTTCATCGAGCACAAGATATTCAAGGGGCTCAAGTCTGTCGTCGGGTTTAGAGACTCACAGGAACTCGACAGTTTTGTCATCAAACTCGCCGAACGGATCAAGCAGCCGCTGACATACCGAAGCCCCATCGTTGACTCGACCCTCCCCGATGGATCGCGTATCAACATCGTCTACGGAACAGACATCAGCAAGCACGGGAGCAACTTCACCATCCGTAAGGTAAACGAGATCCCGCTGAGCATCCTGCAGGTCATCGAGAACGGCACGTGCGACTACATGATGGCCGCCTACCTCTGGATCTGCCTTGAGTACGGGATGTCCCTCTTTGTCTCCGGCGAGACTGCGAGCGGCAAGACCACCACCCTGAACGCCCTCACGACCTTCCTCCCGCCCGAGAGCAAGATCGTCACCATCGAGGACACCCCGGAACTGACCGTTCCCCACCGGAACTGGACACGCGAGGTCGCAAAAGCCAAGGGCAAGGGAGAGGGCGAAGGCTCGGATGTCACGATGTTCGACCTCCTGAAGGCCGCGCTGCGTCAGCGCCCAAACCAGATCCTGGTCGGTGAGATCCGCGGGGTTGAGGGGTCTGTTGCGTTCTCCGCCATGCAGACCGGTCATGCGGTGATGAGCACATTCCACGCCGCCTCGATCGAGAAACTGATCCAGCGTCTCTGCGGTGACCCGATC
>DAFR01000109.1:6168-6833 GCA_002497965.1 Methanomicrobiaceae archaeon UBA436
CTGGTCATCATCCAGAGCGCCGTGAAACTCCCTGGCGGCGGAACCGTCCGGCGGATGCTGAGCATAAACGAGCTCGTCGGCTACGACCCCGAGACCGAGGGGTTCTCCTTCATGGCCACGTTCGTCTGGGACCCCGCGACCGATACCTTCACCTTCACAGGGAGGGGGAGCAGTTATCTCCTCGAGAACAAGATCGCAACCATGCTCGGGATCCCCGAGAACCGGCGGGCTGAGATCTACGACGAGATCGATAAACGCGCCAGGATCCTGGAACGGCTCCACAAAGCCGGCTACACCCAGTTCTGGGACCTCTTCCACATGATCACAAAGATCAAGAAACAGGGGCTGCTCACCATCGAGGTGTAACACTTGTTCGAGAGCGTAACCGAACGGTTGCGGGCGGCAAACCAGGGGAGGATCCCGTTTGAGGACCAGATCGAAGCCCTCACCGAACTCCGGTTATCCATCCTCGAGAACAAGAAGATGGAGCAGGACCTGCTCTTCATGTACACCTACATGGCCGCGATCACCACCTCGGCCGTGACAAGGCCGGAGATCTTCCAGTACACATCCGAGCGGTCTGAGTATACCCCCTCACGCTACATCGCAAAGGTCCAGCGGCAGGTCGCAGGCTGGGGCCAGAGTTATGCCGGGGGGCTCCGGGC
>DAFR01000109.1:6908-15610 GCA_002497965.1 Methanomicrobiaceae archaeon UBA436
ACAGAACTCTCGACCATCCGGAGCATCTATCGGAACACGTATGAGCAGGGGATCGAACTCTTAAAGAAGTGGGGCGACGCCTACATCGCGATGCTCCTATCGGCGGCGCTTGTTGCAACCATCATGATGATCTCGGCCGGCATCTACGCCCCGGAAGGGATAGAGGCGACGCTGAACATCTCTTACATGATCATCGTGGCGATATCGGTCTTCGGTCTGACGATCATGTACCGGGCTGTTCCCGATGACCCCCGCACCCACGGGCTTAAGGATGTCTGCTCAAAGGAGCAGGGCCTCATCAGGCGGCTCGAACGGCTCATCGTGCCGGTCGTCGCTGCGGTCACGCTGATCCTTGCCGTTGTTGGCGCCAACGCAGGTGTCATCTTCCTGCTTGCAGGGCTGCTCCTGATGCCGCTTGGGGTGATCGGCTACATCGACGATGCGAACGTTGTCAGGCGGGACGAGGACTTTGCCACGTTCATCCGGGGGCTTGGTTCGATCATGGGCGGCAAGGCGATCACTGTAGGTGATGCGCTCAGGGAGGTGGACAAGAAGTCGCTGGTCTACCTTGAACCGTTCATCAACTCGGTATCCTCGAAGATTAATCTCGGACTCGATGAGGCCAGGAGCTGGAAGAAGTTCATCGGGGAGACCGGGAGTTACCTCATCTACAAGTACATGAACATCTTCCGCGACGCGGTTGCCCTCGGAGGGTCGCCAGACAAGATAGGGAAGATTGTCGGTTCATCGATGCTCGAGCAGGTGCTGCTCCGGCGGAAGCGCGACATGATGGTGAAGGGTTTTGTCGTCCTTCTCGTGCCGATGCACGCCGCGATGATTGCCATATTCGTCTTCCTCTTCGAGATCCTTCTCTCGATGTCCAATGCCGTTACGGATGTGATGAACTACTTCACAGAGGCCTCGAGCGCACTCTCAGGGGGCACGCCGTCTGGTGCGGGGATATCCATGGGGATGTCCATGAACCTCTTTGTGAACTTCCCCGAAGACATCATGCGAACCTACGTGATAACGATCCTCTTATTGCTGACCGTTGCAGACATACTGGCCGGGAAGATTGTTATGGGCGGTGACCGCTACCTCTACTACTTCTTAACAAGCGTGCTCTGTGTGGCCACCGGTATCATATACATCATTGCACCGATCGTCGTGGGCATCTTCTTCTCCATTCCGGCACTTGTGGGGGTAGGATAGTGAGAGAGAGTCTCCGCCGCCCGCTTCTCTTCCTTATAACCGTCGGCACCGGTTCGCTGATCATCCTCCTCGATGTCAACCCGGAGGTTGTCGTTGCGGTTACTGTGGTTGCAGGGTTTCTTGCGCTTCTGGTCACAGGGGCGCTTAATCTTTCAGAACTGAGACCCTCAAATTTAAGAGCCGCATTCCGGGGGTGGAGGAGGAAGAAGAAGCCCGAGGCGCCGAATGCGGTTGGGGCGAAGCCTGCCCCGGTTGCAAAAGGCCGGTTCTCGGGCATGCTGGGGACGTTTACAGCCTCGATCCGGGAGACGATCGCCCATGCCCGGGCATCCGACAGCAAGAAGAAGGAAGGTATCGAGAAGATCGATAAGATGCTTGACCGGGCTGTCGAGGGCGCCGATGCCGACTCCTCCCTGGCCCCGGCCCCGCCAAAACCTGGCGGGAGCGTGACAGACCCGCTGGCATCACTTGCAGACCTTGACTTCGACTCGATTGCCGATCTCGATCTCAACGGAGAAGGCCCGGACCTGGGCGGTTCGTTCTCTCCGGAGGATGTATCTCTCCTGTCCGCAGAGGATATGGACGTCGTATCCGAGATCCTGAAGACCCACCAGACCGAGATTGAGGTGCCGGCCGGGTTTTCAGGTGATAGCGTTCTCCCTCCGATGACAGCGGGGGTCCCGGGAATCGCGGGCGATGAGGGCATCCCGGACATCGGCATACTGAGAGACGAACTCTCCGCGCTCGACGACCTGGATCCCGCTGAGATCAGGATCGAGGTAGAGGGTGAGGAAGAGGAAGAAGAGGAGGAGCCTGCCCCCGAGGAGGAGGTCCCTGAGGTGGAGGAGAAGAAAGAGGATTTTGATATAGTCTCCTTTGCATCCGGGGGCACCGTCGAGGATTCTCTGATCACCACACTGAAGGCCGACGCCCGGAGGAAGAAGTTTGTCGAGGATGTCAGCCTGCTGCGGGAGTTGAGAGGCGAGAAAATCGCGGCAAAAGACCTTGCAGCGGAGCTTGAGGAGATCCTTGAGGCGCTGCGATCGCAACGGTGATGGTCTCCGGCGAGATACTGGTATAGGGTAGGTGACGGATGCGATGATGAAGACGGTCCCGGCAAAGGTCGAGCACGAGGGGCGGTGGGTCTCGACGAAGGTTGGCATAGCAGAGGACCGTTTCCGTATCGAGGCGCCTGTTGACCGGGAGATCCCCTACAGGTCGGTTGTCGACCTGGAGGAGAAGAGGAACCAGATTATTGTCGCCGTTGGGGGTGATGGAGAGGCTGTCTACCGCATTGCGTCGGTCGAGAAGGTTCTTACCGTCTTAAAGAAGTTCATCATCACGCAGGCCAGCGCCTACCGGTTGAACGCATTCTTCATGTCACCTGCAATCCGCGGCGGCGTCCTCATACAGGACGCCACGTGGGAGAAGGGAGCGATTGCCGTCATGAAGACCGGGATCTGGTTTGTCAGCCAGGAGAAGCAGGTCTGCATACCCCTCGATGAGGTGGCCGGCATCGAACTCACCTCGCGGGAGATCCAGGAGAAGGACCTGAACGTTGTCAAGATCGATCACCTGGTTGAGAACGAGGTCGTGACAAGTTTTGTCCTCTGCCCGCTGACGACGCTTCAGGTCCTCTACAACTTCCTCAAGGAGGCAACGAGCGGCACCGAGATTAAGGAGGACCTGGACCCCCTGACCGGCCAGGTGGCGATGCTGGTCTACAGCGGGATGGACTCAAGCGCCATCGAGAATATGCTCAAACTCTCGCACAAGGACCTCGATGCCATATATGATAAACTCTTATCCACGGGGATGGCCGAGGTGCTATACGTCAGGAAAGAGGTTCAATTAACCCCGAAAGGTGTCAGATACATCTCGGAATCATTGAAAACACCAATGGAGTGATGGTGCAGGAAAGGCCCATTTACGCAAATATATATTACCTTTTTTACACAAATAAAGAGTGAGTGGTGTTCGATGGGAAGGATTCTGATCGTCGATGATACTATGTTTATGAGGACTCTACTAAAGAACATCCTCTTTTCCGGCGGGCACGACATCGTTGGTGAGGCGGCGGATGGAGCGGAGGCTGTAGCAAAGTACCAGGACCTCAAACCCGACCTGGTCACAATGGATATTGTGATGCCGAAGGTGAACGGGATAGAGGCGCTCAAGGCTATCCGGGCCGCAGACCCGTCTGCAAAGGTCATAATGTGCACCGCAGTCGGCCAGGAGCAGATGGTCAAGCTTGCCGTCAAGAGCGGTGCAAAAGGGTATATAGTCAAGCCGTTCCAGGCTCCAAAAGTCCTCGAAGAAGTCAAGAACGTTCTAAGTGCGTGACCATGATACGGGTTCTGATCGTCGACGACTCGCTCTTTATAAGGACGATCCTGCGCGACCTGCTCAAAAGCGACCCGGAGATCGAGGTTGTCGGGACAGCGGTGAATGGCATAGATGCCCTTGAGAAGATTGCGGAGTTAAACCCCGATGTTGTCACCCTGGATATCGAGATGCCCAGGATGGGCGGGCTTGAGGTGCTTGAAACCCTCCAGCGGCAGGCCACCAGACCGAAGATCCTGGTGCTGAGCACGCTGACGTCCCGTAACGCCGATATGACCCATCAGGCGCTGCGTCTCGGGGCGGACGATTTCATGCTCAAGCCAAAGGATATCCCTAACGTTCGGGGAATCGAGAGAGAGCTCGTCCAGAAGATTAGAAACCTCCTCCGGCTGCCGAGAGTGCAAAAGCAGACCGAGATCGCGCATAAGGATGCGGAGACGGTTGTGGTGATAGGGTCCTCTGCAGGCGGGCCGCCTATGCTTGACGTCCTGCTATCAGGGCTGCCGCCGGACCTTCCTGCAGCCGTTGTCATAACACAGCACATGCCTGAGGGGTTCACGGCATCGCTTGCTGAACGCCTTAACCGGATCTCGGCCCTGTCGGTGAGGGAGACCCGGAACGGCGACAACCTGCAGGCCGGTGCGGTCCTGGTTTCAAAAGCCGGCGTCCACACCGTCATATCGCGGCTTGCGTCGAGCACCGGGAGAACCCACGGCCGGATCGTTCATTCGACCGCACCCCCTATCCATGCCGTCCGCCCCGCCGTAGATACGACCTTCACCTCCGCAGCGCACGTCTTTGGCCCGAGAACGATCTCGGTCATCCTCTCGGGTATGGGAAGCGACGGGGGTGAAGGGACGCTTGCGGTGAAGAAGGCGGGTGGAACCACGATGGTCTGTGCAGAAGAGGACTGTCTTGTCTACGGGATGGCGCGGGCCGCCCTGGCAAGAGATTGCGTCGATCGGGTGGTTCCGCTGGAGAATATTGCACGCGAGATCACGCGAGCGGTCGGCCAGGTTGAGGTGGATCATGTTTGACGAAGAGGTATACCGGAAGTTGTTTGTCGAAGAGTCGCGGGAGAATCATGAGAACATCGTGAACAACCTCCTTGCCCTTGAGAGCGGGGAGGACCAGCAGACCGCCATCGACGAGATCTTCCGGTCGGCGCACACGCTCAAGGGGATGGCTGCCTCGATGGGCTTTGATGCTATGGAGCACCTCTGCCACTCGATGGAAGACGTCTTCTCGCTCATCCGCAATGGCGGGCTGGAGGTGAATCCGCCGCTCACCGACCTCCTGCTCACCTGCACCGATGCGATCGAGGAGATGCTTGATGCCATCGAGGCGGGGGAGAACCCATCAGACGAGCAATCGGCACCTCTGGTTCAGGAACTGATGGCGTTTGCTGAGGAGGGGTCGCCGATCGAAGCCTCATTCACCCTTCCCAATCCTCAGGCTCCTCCAGAACCCCCGTGTGAACCCTCCATAGAGGTGGGCGGCTGCCCGGTCTACGTCCTGAAGGTCGCCGTCGACCCGACAAGCACCATGAAAGATGTCAGGGCGATGCTTCTCCTGCAGAACCTGGAGGAGATCGGGAAGATCCGCTCGACGACCCCTCCACGCGACCGGATCGAGGATGGAAAGTTCGATGGAACGTTTGAGGTTGTCGTCGAGAGCGATGCCGGGGAGGAGGCGCTTCGGACGATTGCCTCCGGCACAGAGATCTCTCTACTTGCACTATCTCCGCTGGAATCGTATTCGGCGGCAGAGAGTCTGGAAGCGCGGGAGCCCGTAGACGTCCGGGAGGTCGGTGCGGCGCCGGCACCGCAGATGCAGAAGGCGGCGAGGCCCGATAAGGCCCGTGAGATCAAGAACATCCGTGTCGATATCGAGCGGCTTGACCGGATGATGAACCTGGTGGAGGATCTGGTCATCAACCGCGGCAGGCTCGAGCAGATCGCGAGGAAACACGGTATCAAGGAGTTTGATGAAGCGCTGGGCATGATCGGGCGTTCGGTCTCCGACCTCCAGAACCTTATGATGGGGATCAGGATGATGCCGCTTGAGCGCATCTTCAACCGTTTTCCCAGGGTTGTGCGGGACGTAGCGAACCATGACGGGAAGGAGGTTGAGTTCATAGTTGAGGGCGGCGAGACCGAACTTGACAGGAGCATGATGGACGGCCTCTCCGACCCTCTGCTGCACATCATAAGGAACGCTGTGAACCACGGCATCGAGACGCCGGAGGCCCGTAAAGCCGCGGGCAAACCCGCAAAGGGGCTGGTAAAGCTTACGGCCCGCAGGGACAAGGACAACGTCATCATAGACGTGGAGGATGATGGTGCAGGCATCGACCACGAGAAACTCAGGAAGAAGGCCGTTGAAAAAGGGTTTCTCGCACCCGAGACGGCGGCGAACGCGACGAAGGACGAACTTATCGCTCTCCTCTTCGAACCAGGGTTCAGCACCTCCGAGGTCATCAACGACATCAGCGGGAGGGGGGTCGGGCTGGATGTTGTGAAGAAGACGATCGAGTCGCTCAAGGGCACGATCAAGGTCGAGAGCGAGCCTGGCAGGGGCACAAAATTCGAGCTGGTTCTGCCGCCGACGATGGCGATCATCGATGTCATGATGGTGCGTATCAACGGAAGGCGGTGTGCCATCCCGATCAGCAACGTTGTCGAGGTGGCGCATACAAGACCGGAGGCGATCCACCGGATCGGTAACTCCGATGCGATCCTTCTACGCGATCAGACCCTCCCTCTGTACCGCCTGGAGGATATGTTCGGCCGGGCTGAGAAGGGCGATACGCTGATCGTGCTGCAGAATGATGGCAAAAGGTGCTGTATCGTCGTCGATTATGTTGACGGTCAGCAGGAGGTGGTGGTGAAACCGCTCTCGAGGATTGCGGGGAACTGCCGCGGGATCAGCGGTGTTACCATACCGGGTGACGGTGATGTTGTGCCGGTACTTGATGTAAATACAATGATTTAGGAGAGGTTTTCATGGAACTTGATCCCTTTTGGAAGGACGCGCTGACGGAGTTCGGGAACATCGGCGCGGCGCACGCGGCGACGAGTCTGTCACAGATGCTGATGAGCCCGGTTGAGATGACTGTGCCGGAGGTCCTGGCCATCGATATCGCTGACCTTCACAAGTATATCAGCAACGAGATATCTGCGATGGTGGTCTTCCAGATCCAGGGTGAGATCGCGGATGGCGGGTATATCGTTGTCAGCATGCCCCGGGAGACGATCATCCAGCTGACAAACCAGATGCTCGGTATGACCGATACCGATCGCGAGATCAACGAGATGGACCAGAGCGCAGCGATCGAGATCGGGAATATCATGATATCGGCGTTCCTGGATGCGACCGCCGAACTGCTCGGTGTCATCATGCTGCCCTCGCCACCGGCGCTGGCCATCGATATGGCGCATGCCGCTTTTGAGTCCATCGTTGCCCAGGTGGCAACCGATGTGAACGACGTCCTGATCTTCAACACCGAGCTCACGAGCGAGGCCCCCCCGGTATACGGTAGCATCTACATGCTCCCGAACGTAGAACTTGCCGGGCAGTTGTTCCGGATGCTTGAACGGCTGATGGAACCACTCTCGTAGACGGCCTGCGGAATATACATGGAGAACAATTTTTTTGGGGAAGAGACGGCAGTCATCCTGGGTCTCGGCGAACACCGTGTCGGGAACTATCCTATGGCGACGATCGGGCTTGGTTCCTGTATCGCGCTGATACTCCACGACCGGCGGCGCTCGGTTGCGGGTCTGGCCCATATCATGCTTCCTGAAAGCCGGGGGAGCGCCGATCGTCCCGGCAAGTTTGCGGACACCGCCATCACTGTCCTTCTCGATGAGATGGAGATCCAGGGGTGCACCAGAAACACGATCTCTGCGTTTGTCGTCGGTGGGGCGAGCATGTTTGTATTCTCGGCAAACTCGCTGAATATCGGGGAGCGAAACGCTGCTGCGGTTAAGGAGAACCTGCAGAAACAGAGGATAAGGATTGAGTACGAGGAGACGGGGGGAAAGGTAGGTAGGTCGGTCTACTTCTGGCCCGCGGGGAAAGGCTGCCTCATCATCAAGAGGGCGGATGGGACATGCAGCCGGGTATGAAATTCCTCACCCCTCTTCTTCTGGCATCTCTCCTAGTCATTCCCTCCTCTTCTGGTATATATATCGCGTCTCCTGACTACGTCTCCTCGATCGCCTCTGCGGACGTAAAGGACGTGATCAATGGGCGGTACGGGGATGTCATCTTTGCGACCTCCAGCGGTCTCTCAATCTACACGGCAGACGGGAGGTGGTACTCGGTCAACGCCAGGAACCCACGCCAGACGGACTACGGTTTTCTCGAACCGCTCGATAACATGGTGACTGCTCTTGCCCTCGATCCAGACGGTCACCTCTGGCTCGGGTATTCCTGCGGGCTGCAGATCGGGAACGGGACAGGGTATCATGCAATCCAGGACCAGGATCACCTCAAGAACCTGAACATAAACTGCATCAGGCGGTGGGATAACGAGGTCTGGGTCGCCGCAGGGAGCGCCGGTCTCCACCGCTGGCATGACGGGAACTGGACGTGGTATAAACCGGGCGGGCCATCGGGTGCAGGATTTTATACCGTTGTGAGCATGGTGGTGGATGCCGAGAGCGATGCGCTTGTCATCGACTCCGAGAACGAGGGGGTGTGGGTGCTGAAAGGCCATGCGCGGGATCGCCGGTTTGAACAGGTCTTCTTCGGCGACGATCCGCTGCTCACAGTCTCCGGGGTGCGTGTCGACCCCTTCGGCGGGGTCTACCTGTTCAACGCTACAACCATCCTCCATTACTCTCCTGATGAAGGTGTCACCCCTGTTCTCAACGCCACGGACCTGAGCACCTTCCCGGTCACCATCAACGACGTTGCGGCAACACGCGACGGGACGCTTCTTGTTGCGTCCGATAAAGGTATATACGGGCTGAACTCTTCCGGCATCGTGCTGCATCTCACGTCTCGGGACGGTATCCGGGAAAACTTTGTCAAGGAACTCTTCGTCGACGCTTCTGGGCGGTGCTGGTTTGTTGTTCCAGGGCACGTTGGTTGCATCCCGCTGATCCCGCAATACCCGACAATTCCGGTGGCCTGACGGC
>DAFR01000109.1:15623-16372 GCA_002497965.1 Methanomicrobiaceae archaeon UBA436
GATGCCGTGGCATGGATGACCCCCTCCTTTGCGCTCACTTCCCCTTACGGATGAATCTTCCAACGCGGAATGGAGTTGTACCCGGCACAGAAGCCGGGAAAGTGCCTTCGGTCGCCCGCCGGACGTCCTCGATCGAGTAGAACGCCCTGGGGTTGAACTGATGGATGGCGTTCTCAACGTCGCGGAGGTTTCTCCTCCTGACCACAGAGAATATGACCTTGCTTGGACCCAGTCTTCCCTCGGCGTCTATAACCGTAACCCCGTAACCGGCGGCACGGAGGTAGTCGATGAGGTTGGTTGCATCCCGCTGGGTGATGATCCGTACGAGCGCAAGCCCCATCGCCAGTCGTTCTTCAATATGCATCCCGATGTAGTTCCCGGTAGCAAACCCCCCCGCGTAGGCAAGGTAGTTGATCGGGTTCGTGAGATTCTGAAAGATCTGACTGATGGCGACGATCCAGATGAAGATCTCGATAAACCCCAGAACCGGCGCAACCGTCTTCACCCCTCGTGAGACGAATATGATCCGCATCGTCCCTATTGTGACATCACAGATGCGTGCGCAAAAAATGAAAAGAGGGACAGCAACCAGGGAAAAGAGTTCCGGGTCTATCCCGANNGGCGCTACCGATCATGTATCATGATTTGATAAGGTGGTGATATAGTCGTATCCATATTTCCAGCAATCTGCAAAGATGCGGCGGCAGGTGTCACGCCCTCACCGTGTTTCGTCTGACTGGTCGTGCTCA
>DAFR01000109.1:16408-18098 GCA_002497965.1 Methanomicrobiaceae archaeon UBA436
CAGCAGCGCGAGCAGAACCACGCAGGCGCCGAAGAAGAATCCCATCACCAGGTCGTGGACAGGCGGCGCCCCCGCGGTTTCGGCACCCGGCACCCCGAACGTCGATACCTTCTCGCCCGTCCCGGCCCTCTGGAGGAGGGGTTCTGCGTCCCAGGACGGCGGCAACACCGCCGGGAGGAAGACCCGGAGCCCCAGTGTAGCAAGGACGATCAGCGCAAACAGCATCGTGTACTTCTTTAAGACCGACCGGAGATCGCTCACCGGCGGAGCAATGATGAGCACCTGATCGGTGAGCCCGTAGACCTTCACCTCGCGCCCCTTCTCGCTCCACCGGGTATCGACGACCTCAAGAAGCCCCGCCTCAAGAAGGTTATCGATGTGGTAGGTGGCGGTGGTGATCGGGATCTTCATCTTCCTGGCGACCTCTGACGAGGTCATGGGCCCTGAACTGAACGCCTGTATGATCGCGTTCGCCGTCTGGCTTGCCATCGCCCGGGCTATCTTCTGCGCCCTCTCGTCGCCCGGCTGAAGAACTACTACCTCATTTGCCATGTAATGCTTTTATAATCATTTTGCGGCCTTGCTCAAGTGCCTCTTCGAGCCTGGAGGCATCGGGACCTGCCCCCTGTGCAAGGTTTGGTTTGCCGCCGCCTTTCCCGCCGAGTAGACCACAGACCTCCCGGACAAGATCGGCGGCGTTCACCGCTGGTGTGCCAGAGGTCGCCACCAGCCTTGCACCACCGTCGACCGACGCGATAAGCGCCACCCCGCCCTCATCGGCCACCGAAGTTGCAAGCGCGACGAGTTCCTTTTGGGATGCATCAACCCTCCGGACAACGACCCGGACACCGTCCACCGTCTCGCCCTCAAGGTTTTGCCTCTCAAGTTCAACCACTCTACTGCGGAGACGCTCGATCTCCTTCCTCTGCTCCTTCCACTCCGAGAAGAATCTTGCCGCTGTCGATGGCAGGTTCTCGGGCTGGACGCTCAGGACGTCTGCAGACGCACGGAGGAGTTCTTCCATCTGCTGTACGGCGCGCACGGCGGCGAGTCCGGCCGAAAATACCAGCCGCTCGACACCGTCCTGGACATGCTCGACACCCATGACCCGGATCAGTCCTATCTCACCGGTTGAGCGGACATGCGTCCCCGCACACGCCTGCACATCATTCCCGACCCTGACTATCCGGATCTCCCGGCCAGGCGGGACGCCCCCCTGGTAGAGGCCAAACCCGTAATTCTGCTCGGCCTTTGTCCGCTCCTCCACGCTTATCTGGACAGGCAGGTTGCTCATGACCATACGGTTTGCCTCGATCTCGATCTTCCGGAGTTCCTCAGGCGTGATATGCCTGTAGTGCTGGATATCCAGGCGCGAGACCTCGCTCCCCTTCTGAGCGCCGGCCTGGTGGACGTGGGCGCCAAGCACCTTCTTTGCAGCATACAGAAGGACGTGCGTTGCGGTGTGGTGGCGCATCAGTGAGAACCGGCGTTCCTCGTCCACCAGACCCTTCACCCGTTCGCCGCGCTTGAGCGGGCCGCCCCTGACCCGATGGAGGATCACCTCGCCGACCTTTGTCACCTCCTCCACCCGCACCACGTTATCAGGCGTCACCAGTGTCCCGGTATCGGATGGCTGGCCGCCACCCTCAGGGTAGAATAGCGTCTGGTCGAGTACCGCCATCCCGTCGAA
>DAFR01000109.1:18174-18460 GCA_002497965.1 Methanomicrobiaceae archaeon UBA436
CCTCTTTAGACTCCTTCTGGGCTTCCAGGTGCATCTGGGCGATCAGCGAGTAGAAATTGTCCGGGATCTCGACCACAGCGCCCTCGGCGGCAGCAACCTCCCTGACAACCTCGGGCGGGATGCCGTGCGAGTCATACAGCGTGATGACCTCCTGGAGAGGTATGCGTGAACTCTTTGCCCTGTAACTCCTTGCGATCTTCTGGACTATCCTGGTCCCGCGTTCAAGGGTGCTTGCGTAGCGTGTCACCTCGTTTGATATGATCTCCCTGATCACGTCCGCGTCCTG
>DAFR01000109.1:18591-19866 GCA_002497965.1 Methanomicrobiaceae archaeon UBA436
AGCATGTAGGCGAGACAGCGGGTGTGGTCGGCGATGGCGTAGACCTTCTCGATCGGGACGATGATCCGCTCCAGCCGCTCCACCGGGACATCGATGGCCTCGGCGACCCGTCGCCGGAGGTTGTGGAGGTTTGTTCCCGAGATATCCATCACCCCGGCAAACCTGGCGCTGAGTCCCATGATCTTTGTGAACTCCGGGTTGTCGAGGAGGTTTTCGAGGTGCGCCGAGTGCATCAGTCGGTTCACCATATCCGGGAAGACCGCATCGTAGATCGTCGGGGAACCCCTGGACGCCCATACAAATCGCTCAAGACCATAGCCTGTATCCACGATCCTGAGCCGCATCGGGTAGTAAAGTTCCCCACCCACCTCGACGGGCGGTTTGTCGGTCTTCTGCCGTCCGAGGTTCATGAAGACCAGCGTCGCGACCTCAAGCCCGCCGATGAGCACCTCAACAGACGCCCCGGCGTTCCCGCCGCCGTACCAGGGGTGCTCTTTGTATGTGACGCGGGCCGGGTCGCCGCCGATTGAGGTGATGAACTCGTCGCAGAGGGCGACGGTCTCGTCCTTCCAGTAGATCTGCTTCTCCGGGGTGTTGAAGGCGTGGTGTGCCATCATCTCAAACAGCGTCAGGTGACGCCCGGACCTTCCGACAGAGTCGAGGTCGTTTAAACGGATGCAGGGCTGGGAGATTGTCAGCGGATTTGCCGGCGGGGGTACGACCCCGCTTGTGACAAACGGCTGGAAATCGGCTATGGAGGCGATGGTCAGGTAGATGTCGTCCCTCCAGCGTGCGGCGACGGGATATCGTTCGAGGCGTGTGTGGCCATGCCGCTCGAAGAACGAGAGGAATGCTTCCCGCATCTCATCGATGGTATGGGGTTTGAAGACGGGGTTGCCGATGAAGTTATAAGTCACGCAGGGGGCGTCACCGCAGAACTCCTGCTCAGGGTCCCGTGTCCAGAAAGCCGATCCGCAGGCCTTGCAGACCTTCCGCACAAACCCCTGTGACCGGAAATAGTCGAGCGTATATTCGTCATCGAGCATTGAAAATCACGCAGCGTAGATAGGTAGGGTTGTGACCGATATAGTTGTTTGTACGCCCTGTTCAAGGTTTCCATGTATCCTGATACCAGATGTCGTATGATTCATACAGTCCCGTTCTTTCGGCGATCCGCACCGCAAGTATGTGCCAGCACTCCCGTCCTCTGAAGAGGAAGTCGCTGCATGTGCAGAAATCGCTCTCAACAACGTACTCGCTGCTGCGCCCCACCAC
>DAFR01000109.1:19947-20519 GCA_002497965.1 Methanomicrobiaceae archaeon UBA436
CGCCCCCTCCCGCTCGATCTCCTGCCAGACATCACTCATGGAACTATCGCTACATCTGGTGGATCCGGGATATAATGCCAGCCCATCCGGGATGCAAGCGCCTCCATGGCCGGGGCCTCGAGGGCGTAATGGGTGGCCTCAAGGCAGGGGATGGGTGAAGCACGGGCAACGCTGTGTTTTAACTCCGCCGAGAGGAAGGCGTCAGCCCCCAGATTTGCGGCTTCCTGTATCAGGTCAGGGTCAAACCCTGCACCACCCACGACCGCGAGGCGCCGGATCACGCCCACCCTGCCGTAGACCCGGATCCCCCCGCCGCCGAGGAGGCGGGCGATCTCTCCCGGGTCAAGAGAGCAGTCGCCGACGATGCCGGTGGTCATCCGTTCTGTCCTGGAAAGCCCGAGCCGTGACGCCAGGACGTCGTTTACACCGCCTTCGGCACGGTCAAAGTTTGTGTGGATCACGTAGAGGTTCATCCTGAGAGAGAGGATGACTGAAAGCAGGCGTGATGTCGCCCCCCGGATAGCCGTGACCGGTCTCCAGAGCGGGGTGTGGTGGACGACCAGCATATCCGC